>CAMVOG010000105.1 GCA_947169005.1 uncultured Clostridia bacterium
GGGGTGGGCACGGTGCCGGAATGTCGGGCCAGGGTCCTGTCCTATCCCAAGGCGCTGATGATCACCACCGTTACCGAGGTCTCCGACATCGCGGATATCGAGGAGACCCTGGCCACCCGCGCCCCCCACGAGGAGATCACTCGCCAGGTGCGGGACCTCTTCCGCGCCCAGGGGGTGGAGACCTACGTGCTCTCCACGGAGGCCTGCGCCCACTGCGAGCACTGCGCCTACCCGGACGAGCCCTGCCGCTTCCCGGACAAGATGTTCCCCTGCGTGGAGAGCCACGGTATCATCGTCACGGATATCGCGGAAAAGCACGGCATCGAGTTCATGAACGGCAATCTGGTGACCTGGTTTTCCCTGATCTGCTACAAAGAATGAGAAGGGCCTGCGGAGACAACGCGCCTCCGCAGGCCCCAGGTTTACTTCTCCCTTGCCTTGAACACCAGCGCCGCCAGAAAGCCGAAGACCACCGCGGCCCCGACGCCGCCCGCGGCGGCGGTGAGGGGCCCGGTGAGGGCGCCCAGCAGCCCCTTTTCCGCCACGGCCTCCCGCACGCCCTTTGCCAGCGCGTTGCCGAAGCCCGTCAGCGGCACGGTGGCCCCGGCCCCGGCCCAGTCCGCCAGTGGCTGGTAGAGGCCCAGTGCCCCCAGCAGCACACCGGCGACCACGTAGGCCGTGAGGATGCGGGCGGGGGTCAGGCTCGTGCGGTCAATGAGGATCTGCCCCGCCGCGCAGAGCAGCCCACCCACCAGAAAGGCCTTCAATAAGTCCGTCAGCATGCTCATTCCTCCTCCGTCGTGATCGCCGCCGCGTGGCAGATGGCGGGGATGCTCTCTCCCTGCATACAGGCGGTGGGGGACATCAGCGCCCCCGTCGCCGCGAAAAGCACCCGCTTCCAGCGCCCCTCCCGCATGCCCCGCAGCACGTGGCCGCAGAGCACCGCCGCGCTGCAGCCGCAGCCGGAGCCCCCCGCGTGCACGTCCTGGGTCTCTCGGGAGAAGAGCAGCAGCCCGCAGTCGTCGTAGCGGCCCGCCAGGTCCATGCCGTCCCGGGCGAAAAACTCCGTCAGCACCTCGGCCCCCAGGGCTCCCAGGTCCCCGGTGAGGATCAGGTCGTAGTCCCGGGGCGTCCGCCCCGTGTCCGCGAAGTGCTGCCACAGGGTCTTGTAGGCGGCGGGGGCCATGGCCCCGCCCATGTTGCTCATGTCCGTCACCCCGGCGTCGAAGACCTCGCCCCAGGTAAGGTGCGTCACCCGCGGCCCCTCGCCGTGCCGGGCGAGGACGCAGCAGCCCGCCGCCGTGGCGGTCCATTGGGCGGTGGGGGAGCGCTGGCCGCCGTATTCCAGCGGCGTGCGGAACTGCCGCTCCGCCGAGCAGAAGTGGGAGGAGGTCACGGCGGCGCAGTGCCTGGCGAAGCCCCCGTCCACGGTCATGGCCGCCAGCGCCAGGCTCTCCGCCATGGTGGAGCAGGCCCCGTAGAGGCCGAAGAAGGGCACGTCCAGCCCCCGCTGGGCGTAGGCCGAGGCGATGCATTGGTTCAGCAGGTCCCCGGCGAAAACGCAGTCCAGCCCCTCCGGCTCGATCCCCGCCTTGCCGCAGGCCAGCCGCACCGCGGTCTTTTGCAGGAAGCTCTCGGCCTTCTCCCAGCTTGCCTGCCCACAGTAGGAGTCCTGGAACACCCGGTCAAAGCGCTCCCGCAGCGGCCCCTCGGCCTCCTTGCGCCCCACCGCCGCCGCGGAGCCCAGAATCACCACCGGCCCCTCCAGCCGCACCGTCTGCTTTCCCATCCGTTTTTGCAAAGAATCACCCCATTTGACCCTATTGTGGCCAAACGGGGTGATTTTATGCGGGGGACAAGGCAGCAGGGAACAGGGAACAGGGAACAGGGAACAGGCGGCAGGGAACAAGCCTGTAGGGGGCGACGCCTCGGCGCCCCGCCTTTAGTGTTCATAAAGCTATTACTATTCCGTGTTCCTTGTTCAATCTATCTTGTGTCAATAAACCGAATCAAGGCTTTTGGGTGTCATCCTCATCTCTGTCCATCTTCCCGCAAGGCAAGGTGCTGGGCCTCCAGGTCCTTCCACAGCTTGTCCAGCCGTTGAAATTCCGCGAGGGCCTCCCGCATTTCCGCCGCGCCGTAGGGGACGCCCGCCGCCACCAGTTGGCGCAGCTTTTCCCGTGCCGCTTCCACGTCAATGCCGAGGCTGTACAGCCGCGCGGCAGACAGCAGCAGAAGCTCGTTTCGATCATCCATCCAATCACCCCCAGCCTTTTCTGACTGAGAGTATAACAAAAAACCATAATATACGCAAGTGCGTATACTCAGAAACGTCATTTTCTCTACAATCTCCATGAGGTGGGGAAAATGACAGTCAAAGACGCGGTTGTGGAGCGCTTCCGGCAGATTTGCGCCGAGCGGAGCATGAAGCCCAACGAGCTTGCAAACCTGTCCGGCGTGACGCCCTCGACGGTGTACAGCATGCTGGACAGCAAGCGGCGGGATCTTTCCATCGTGACCATCAAAAAGCTCTGCGACGGGTTGGAGATCAGCTTGGGGGAGTTTTTCGCCTCCCCGGAGTTTGACGCGCTGGAACAGGAGATCAAATAAAACGGGGCCGGACCCTTTCATATCGGAAAGGTCCGGCCCTGTCTGTATTTACTTTCTGCTCAGCGTGATAAACACCGACGGCCTTTCAACCGCCTCATAGGTCAGCGGCAGGTGGGGGACGCCCTTGGGCACGGCCATGACCGTGGCTTCCGTGAGGGTGAAGCGCTCCTGGTCCTCGCCGTCCGGGCCAACGCAGAATTCCGCCCGCCCGTGGAGGTCCCGCAGGTTATCGTGGTCCAGGCTCAGCAGCATAAGGGCCTCGTCAAAGGCCTCGTGTACATGGGGATGGTGCAGCCCGTCCTCCTTCCAGGGCCCCAGGTGATGGGGCAGACAGACCGTGGACCAGGCCCAGGTGAGGGGCAGCCCGCACTCCGGTCCCACGAAAAGACCCACGCCGCCCGAGGGCTGGCTCCGCTCGGAGCCGTAGTGATAGGGGTCGTTGGCGGCGAAGCGCAGTTCCTGCACCTTGTCCGTATAGGGCCCCATGAAGCGGCTCCAGGGCCCCGCCTCCGGCCCGGGGCCGGGCAGCTCCTCAGCCGCAAGCGTCCCCGTGAGGCTGATCGCCACGAAGAAGAAGGGCCGCTCCGCCCGCCGCACGATGGGGGAGAAGTGGGGCGTCCCCCTGGGGATCACCACGGCCCGCGGCGTCGCCACCAGAAAGCGCACGCCCTCCTCGCCCAGCACGACCTCCACCTCGCCCCCCAGGTGCAGGGGGTCCTCCGCCGTGCCGCTGATGAACAGCAGCAGTTGATCGTAGTCGTGTACATGCCGCGCCTCCGTCTCCTCCGGGATCATCCCCGGCCCGTCCACCAGCCCGTAGCGCAGGGCGAAGCTGTCCCAGCCGAGGAAATCCCGGTCCATCACCGCTCCGTCCCGCAGATTGCCCCGCCGCCCGTGCAGGGGCAGGGCCTTCCTGTATCGCGCGTATTCTCCGTTCATCCTCCGCCGCCTCCTGTTCTGTATTTAACATTATCATAACATATTTCCGGCGGAAAGCAAGCCTGTTTGGCCCATAAGACAGCCAGAATATGGCAAATGTTAAAAATTCTTGACAATCGCCTGAAAACTGATATGATAGGAGAAAAGGTAGGGCTTCGCTCCCTTTGGAAAAGGGAGCTGGCAGTCAGCGTCCCCCGCAAGCTGACTGACTGAGGGATCGGGTCCCATCAACGGCGAAGCCGCACGTTAGTCCCCGCCCGGCGGGGCACGGAAACGGAAGGAGAGGTCAACATGGGTCTGTTATCCAGATTGTTGGGCAAGGCCGGAGAAGAGCTGGTCAAAAACGTGGTGGACAAGGCCGTTTCCGAGGCCGGAAGGGCCGTGAACACCGCCGTGAACGGGCAGGGGAGCGCCGCGCCCGCGCCGCAGGCGGCCCGCGAGAGCTGGGACGTTGTCCCCGAGGGGCCCTCCGGCTTCTCCTGGGGGCCGACGATGCCCGCCGAGGAGAATCAGTTCAACTCCGGCCTGGGCTACGCCGCTTATTTCGAGGGCATTTTCCGCGCGGAGTTCGCGGATTACACCCTCCTGCGGGAGGAGCGCACCGGCGGCAAATCCACCGTCTTCACCTTTGTGCGGGACGGGCGCAAGGCCCTGGTGGTGGAGCTGCTGAGCCAGTCCAGCGACGCGCAGAAGCTGCGGCGGGACTGCGCCGTGGACTGCATCCCCTATCTGCGGTATTACTATGACCATGAGGGCTGGTGGAATACCCGCGCCTACGTGGTCAGCCGCACCCGCGCCGCCCTGGGCGCGTAATGCAGAAGCCGAAAGAGAACGCCCTGCGCCCGCGGCGGGCCCGGCACGGATCACGTAAGGCGGCTTCGCGGGCAGCCGATCCGTGTACGGTCTGGTACGTCCCGGAATTATCCGGGCTTTAACGCTTTCTCTTTTGACGCGGCGCGGCCAACAGGCCGCGCCGACTTTTATTCCGAATGGAAAGGAGGCGCCGCCCTTGTCTATGCTGGACGCCCTGGCCGATCCCGCGGTCTGGGAGCGTTTTTACGCCTATAAGTGCTCTCTGGCCTGCCCCAAGCACTTCGCCAGGGAGCTGCGCGCCTTCATCGACGCGGGTGCCTACCGCCCGGTCTGCGAGGCCATCGGCAGGGGGGAGCCCTTTCCGCTGCCCCACCGCGCCGTTATCAGCAAGCAGAGCAGCCAGAAAAAGCGGGTGGTCTACACCTACCCCAAGGCGGAGAACACGGTGCTGAAACTCCTTACCTGGTTGCTGCTGCGGGAGTACGACGGCCTCTTTGCCCCCGGCCTCTGGTCCTTCCGCCCGGGCCGCACGGCCAAGGCGGCGGTCCTCTCCCTGCTGAAAAAACCCGGCGTCCGGGGCGCCTGGGCCTATAAGGCCGATGTATCGGACTATTTCAACTCCATCCCCGTGGAGCGCCTGCTGCCCCTGCTGGAGGCGGCGGTTGGGGAGGACGGGCCCTTGTTCAACTTCCTCTCCCGGCTTTTGTCGGAGCCCTGCGTCCAGACGGAGGCGGGCCCCGTGGCAGAGCAAAAGGGCATCATGGCGGGCACGCCCCTCTCCGCCTTCTGCGCGAATCTCTATCTCTCGGAGCTGGACCGCCGCTTCGCCGATCTGGGCGTCCGCTACGCCCGCTACTCCGACGATCTCATCCTCTTTGCCCCCAGCCGGGAGGAGGCGGCGGCCTACGCCGATTACCTGCGGGGCTTCCTGATCGAGCGGGGCCTGCGGCTGAATCACGCCAAGGAGAGCTTTTCCGCGCCGGGGGAGGGCTGGACCTTCCTGGGCTTCATCTGCCGGGGCGGCGTGGTGGACGTGGCCCCCGCCACCGTGGAGAAGCTGAAGGGCAAAATGCGCCGCAAGGCCCGGGCCCTGCAGCGCTGGCGTCAGCGGAACGGCGAGACGGGCGAGCGGGCCGCGGCGGCCTTTATCCGCGTCTTCAACCGCAAGCTGCTGGAGAGCCCCACGGACAACGAGCTGAGCTGGAGCCGCTGGTTCTTCTCCGTCATCAACACCACCGAGAGCCTCGCGGTCATCGACGCCTACGCCCAGGACTGCCTGCGCTTTCTCATCAGCGGCAAACGCACCAAGGCCCGCTTCAACGTCCGTTACGAGGACCTCAAGGCCCTGGGCTACCGCAGCCTCGTCCACGCCTATTACGATTATCAAAAGGAAGAATAAAAAGGGACTGCCTCCAATTAACCGGAAGCAGCCCCTTTTTCATTTCAGCTTCGCGCAGAAATCCGCCAGCGCCCGGTGTTTTTCCTCCGAGGGCTTGTCCTTGGGGTCCACCAGCGTCAGCGCGGCCTCCAAATCGGCCCCGTCCAGCAGCTCACGGAGCTGGGCGGCGGCCTTTTCCGTCCCGCCGCCGCTGCAGCAGAACAGCGCGGCGACCCGCTTGCCCCGCAGTGCCTCCCGCTCCCGCAGAAGGAAGCTCCGCAGGGGCGGCGCGATGCGCCCCGCCCAGATGGGCGTCACCAGCAGCACCTGTTCCGTCTCCGCCGGAAACGAATAGGGCCGCAGGGCCGGGGCTTCCCCGAACACGGCACTTTTGCCGCCGTGAAAGAACTTGGCGAAGCCCTTTTCCGGGTAAGCCTTCTCCGGGACCAGCTCCATCGTCTCCGCCCCCAAAAGCGCCGCAGCCCCCTCCGCCGCAAAGCGGCAGTTGCCGCTGAGGGAATAGTATACGATCGTGGTTTGCATGAAAAACACCTCCGCATGGGCATAGTATACACTATTTCACCGGAAAAGCAATGACGTGACAGGTCCCATATCTAAAAACTCAAAACTCAAAACTCTTTCTCTCTCCTCTTGCACTTTCAGTTTGCCTGTGCTAATATGTGTTAGGGGAGCCTAACACTCCCCGGCGGCATGACCGCCGACATATCAGACAGGAGGATAAAGACATGACTTTAACTGGTAAGATCGCGTTGTTTGTGGGCGGGGCCCTCTTTGGCTCCGCCGGCTTGAAGCTTCTCGGTAGCAAGGACGCCCGCAAGGTTTACACCCAGGTGACCGCCGTCGCCCTGCGCTGTAAGGACGAGGTGATGCGCAACGTGGAGTGCGTGCAGGAGGGCTGCTCCGACATCCTGGCCGACGCCAAGGCCATCAACGCCGGGCGTGAGGAAAAGGAGGCGGCGGCCGTGATCGAGGACAGCGCGGCCGAGGCATGAGATTTCTGATCCTGCACGAATCGGCGGGCCGGGTCCGCCTGCGGGCCGATCAGCAAAGCATGAGCCTGGAGCAGGCGGACCTGCTGGAGGCATGGGTCCGGGCCCTGCCTGGCGTGGAGCAGGTAACGGTCCATGAGCGTACCTGCGGCCTCATCGTCTGCTACAGCGGGGAAAAGCAGCCCCTCTTCGCCGCCCTCGCCGCTTTCAGCTACAGCCGCGCGGCGGCGGAGCTGCAGCCCCAGGAGCGCAGCAGCCGGGCCATGAACCGGGAGTATAAGGAAAAGCTCGTCATGCTTGTGCTGCGGCACTTTGCCAAAAAGCTCTTTCTGCCTGCGCCCCTGCGCCATGCACTCACCGTCGTTTCGTCTGTCCCGCGGGTCTGGCGGGCGGTAAAGCTCCTGGCCGGGCGGCGGCTCACGGCCGATACGCTGGACGGCGTTGCCATCGCCGTGTCGCTGCTGACGGGGGACTACGCCACCGCCGGCTCCGTGCACTTCCTGCTGCGGCTGGGGGAGACCCTGGAGGAGTGGACCCACAAGCGCTCGGTGGAGGACCTGGCCCGCAGCATGGCCCTGCAGGTGGACCGGGTCTGGCGGCTGGACGAGGCGGAGGAGCCCGTCTCCGTGCCGCTGAGCGAGGTGCGCCCCGGCGAGCTCATCGTGGTCCATACGGGGCACGTCCTGCCTCTGGACGGCATTCTGGAGCGCGGGGACGTGATGCTGAACCAGGCCTCCCTCACCGGGGAGTCCGTCCCCGCGGCGAAGAGGCCCGGCGACGTAGTCTATGCGGGCTCCGTCCTGGAGGAGGGGAGCTGCGTTGTGCGGGTCACGGGTACGGCGGGGGAAAACCGCTATGATCGCATCGTCCGCATGCTCGAGGATTCCGAGCGCCTCAGCTCCGGCGCGGAAAGCCGGGCCACTGGCCTGGCGGATAAGCTGGTGCCCTGGTGCCTGGGCGGGAGCCTGCTCACCTGGCTGCTCACCCGAAACGTCACCCGGGCCGTCTCCGTGCTCATGGTGGACTTTTCCTGCGCCCTGAAGCTCTCCATGCCGCTGAGCGTCCTTTCCGCCATGCGGGAGGCCGG
>CAMVOG010000106.1 GCA_947169005.1 uncultured Clostridia bacterium
CAATGCGTCGGCGCGCAAGCGCCTTTGTTTATTTCCTCTTATACCCGGTGATCATGGTCAGCACGAAGCAGATCACGGTGCCCCAGGCAAAAACCTTGTGCCATTTCATATTCTCGCTTATGTTCCTTTCTTAATTCTGTTTCTCTGTGCGGAGACCCTTGAAAAACTCCTCGGCGTGGGCGCCGTCCCGATGGATCTGCTCGGACAGGGCCTCGACGCTCTCGAATTTTCTCTCCGGGCGCAGGAAGCCGTAGAGCTCGCAGACGGCAAGGCGACCGTATACGTCTCTGTCAAAGTCCATCAGCCAACTCTCCACGGAGACCGCGTTCCCGCCGCTTACCGTAGGGCGCACGCCGATATTGGTCACGGCAGTCCAGCAGCCCTCTTCGCCGGGAAAGCGGACCTTCGCCGCGTAGACCCCGTGCCGGGGCACCAGGACGCCGGGCTCGAAGCGCTGGTTGATGGTGGGTGTGCCCAGGCTGTGCCCCAAGTGGAACCCGTGGAGCACGGGCCCCGTCAGCAGATGGGGGTGCCCCAGAAAGCGGTTTGCCGCCTCCACGTCCCCGGCAGCGACCAGGGTGCGGACGTAGGTGGAGCTGACGATGACCCCATCCAGGGATACCTTGGGGATCACGTCGCAGCCGCAGCCCTTTTCCCGGCCCAGCTCCCGCAGCTTCTCCGCCGTTCCCTCGCCCCGATAGCCGAAGCGGAAGTCGTCTCCCACGACGAAATGCACGGCGCCGTAGTCCCGCAGGACCCCATCGACGAAATCCCGCCAGGGCATACGCATGGTGGCCTCGTCAAAGTGGATGGTCAGCACCTCCTCGATGCCGAACCAGCGACGGGCAATGTATTCCCGATCTGCGGGGGAATTGAGCAGCTCCACCCGCGTGCCGCTCACCAGCTCGTCGGGATGGCTGTCAAAGGTGAGCAGACAGGGCTTGGCCCCCAACTCCTCCGCCCGCTTCCGGGCGGTTTTCAGCAGGGCGGCATGACCCAGGTGGACCCCGTCAAAAAAGCCAAGGGCGATGACCCTTTTTTCGTTCATTCCTTCTTCTTCTCTCTTTCCGTATTGGGAACAGGCTCAAAAAAGCTCTTGACCAGGCTGTTGATCTCCCCGCCCCGGCAGAGCGCAAGGAACTCCCCGCTCTGGGAGACCAGACGGAAGAGCCCTTCCGGGCCGGAGACCCGAGGCGCAAGGCCGTTGCGGCAGCGCTTTTCGTCGGCGGCGCTCGCCGTCACGCGGGGGTAGGCGGCAAAGACGCTCTCCGTGGGCAGGAGCAGGGCTTCGCTCCCCTCCCGGCCAAGGGCCAGCAGCTCCTCCATGGTATGGGACTGGGCCAGCGTATAGACCCCCGCCCTCGTGCGCCGCAATCCGGCCATAGCCGCGCCGCAACCCAAAGCCGCGCCGATGTCGGCGCAGAGGGTGCGGATATAGGTGCCCTTGGAGCAGGCGACGCGCAGAAGAAAGTCCCCCTCATGCTCGCCGATGATCTCCAGAGCCTCAATGACGACACGGCGGGGCTTCCGCTCCGCCTCCTGGCCCTTGCGGGCGTATTCATAGAGCTTTTTGCCGCCGACCTTGATGGCGGAATACATGGGCGGAAGCTGCTCCAGCTCCCCCCGGAAGGCGGGCAGCACGGCCTCCAGCCGCTCCCGCGTGAGGCTGACGGGCTCTTCGCGCAGGACGCGGCCCGTGGTGTCCTGGGTATCGGTCTCCAGGCCGGGGCGCAGGACGGCCTCGTACTCCTTGCCCGCGTTCTCCATAAATTCCACGGCCCGGGTGGCCCGGCCCACAAAGACGGGCAGTACCCCCGTCGCCATTGGGTCCAAGGTCCCGCCATGGCCGATGCGCCGCTCGCCTAAAAGGCCCCGGAGCTTCGCCACCACGTCGTGGCTGGTCCAGCCCGCGGGCTTGTCCACGATCAGAATTCCGTTCATGCCTGCTTCCAGACCCGGCGGGCGGCCTCCACCATGCGGCGCTTGGCCTCCTCCAGGGAGCATTGCATAACGCAGCCGGCGGCCATGCCGTGGCCGCCGCCTCCCTCCTGGGCGCAGATCTTGTCGGCGTTGGCATAGTTCACCGTGCGGACCGAGGCCTTCCAGCCTCCCTCCGCCTGGCGGAGCGTGATGCTGGTCTCCACGCCCTCCACCTGCCCGGCGATAACGGCCACGTCGTCCAGATCGTCCTCCACCGCGCCGCAGTCCGCGATCATCTCGTCGGAAACGGCGGCCACGACCAGCTCTCCGTCCATGTGGAATTCCAGCCCCGCGATGATGCGGGCCTCCAGCAACAGACGGCTTTTCCGCTTGGTCATAAAAAACTTCTTGTTTAGGTCCCCGTTGGGGGCCCCGCAGTCAACCAGCTCGGCGGCGGCCCGCAGGGTCTCCGCCGTGGTATTTTTATAGCGGAAGCAGCCGCAGTCCGTGGCGACGGCAAAATAGAGCAGGGTCGCCGCCTCCCGGCTGACGCCGCAGGGCAGTGCCTTCAGAACGAGCTGGATCACCTCGCCGCAGGAGGCCTTCTCCGGCATGACGAGGCCCAGGGCCGCGTAGCCGCTGTTGGAGGGATGATGATCCAGCGACAGCACGATCTGCCCGCAGAGGGGCTCGGCGTTGAACTGGATGATGCCCTCGGAGGCCAGGTCCGTGCTGATCAGATGCCGCCAGGTATAGCCCTCCGGGGCGTTATAGGCCGCCACGTAGGGCAGAAACTTTTCGGTGGCCTCTTCATTGGGCAGGACCCAGGCGGTCTTGCCCAACTGCTTCAAGCCGAGGCAGAGGGCGGCGGCGCTGCCCAGGGCGTCCCCGTCCGGGCGGCGGTGGGTCACGATGAGATAATCATCGTTTTCCAGCAAAAAGTTGGCGGCTTCCTCAACCGTCAGCTTCTTCATCGGCGTCGCTCCTCTCCTTGTTTTCCAGTTCATTCAGCAGTCTGGATATCTCCGCGCCTCGGGCAATGGAGCCATCCAGCTCAAAGATCAGCTCAGGGGTATAGCGCAGGTCAAGACGAGAGCCCAGCTCCCGCCGCAGATAGCCCGAGGCGGAGCGGAGGCCCTTTTTCAGCTCCTTCTCATCCGCCTGGCCCAGCACGCTGATATAGACCTTCGCAAAGCGCAGGTCCCCGGTGGTATCCACCTCCGTGATGCTGAGCATGCCCTGCTGCAGGCGGGGGTCCTTCATATCCCGCAGAAGCGCGGAGAGCACCCGGCGGATATCCTCGTTGACCCGCAGTATCTTGTTGCTTGCCATAGTTTACTCCAATCTAATCAGGTTCAGACCCCGCCGAAGCGGCGGGAACGGCCCAGGTAGTCCCGCAGGGCCTTGTCCAGCTCCGCCTCCGTAAAATCCGGCCAGAGGACGGAGGTATAGTAAAACTCCGCGTAGGCCGACTGCCACAGCAGGAAGTTGGAGAGCCGCTCCTCCCCGCTGGGGCGAATGATGAGATCCGGGTCCGGAATGCCGGCGGTATATAAATAGGAGGCAAAGCCCGCCTCGTCCAGGTCATTGGCCCGGCCTGCCGCCACGTCCGCGGCATAGCGCCGGGCGGCACGGACCAGCTCGTCCCGGCCGCCGTAGTTGAGGCAGATATTCGCCTGGAAGCCCGTGATGCCCCGGCTGATCTCCTCCGTGCGGGCAATGAGGGCCCGCAGCTCCTCCGACAGAGGGGCCGTGTCCCCCAGGACGCGCAGACGGATGCCGTCCCGCTCCATCTTCTCTATGGCCTCATGGAGATAGCGGTCCAAAAGGCCCATGATGGCGGAAACCTCCTCGGGCGGGCGCTTCCAGTTTTCCGTGGAGAAGGCGTAAACCGTCAGATAGTCCAGCCCCAGGTCCTTGCAGTGGGTGGCGATGCGGCGGAAGGTCTCCGCCCCGGCGGCGTGGCCCGCCGTGCGGGGCAGCCCCCGCTTTTTGGCCCAGCGGCCGTTGCCGTCCATAATGATCGCAACATGCTTTGGCAGGCTGGGGTCAGCCTGCCAAAGCGCGTCTTCTTTTTTCTGCTTGAGCCTTGCCATCAGATGCTCTGCAGCTCCTTGTCCTTCTTGGCGACCAGATCGTCGATCTTCTTGCTGTAGTCGTCGGTGATCTTCTGCAGGTCCTTCTCCGCGATTTTCAGGTCATCCTCGGTGATCTCGCTCTTTTTCTTCTGGACCTTGAACTGCTCCATGGCGTCCCGGCGAATGTTGCGGATGGCGACCTTGCTCTCCTCGCCGTACTTCTTCACCTGCTTGCCCAGCTCCTTGCGGCGCTCCTCGGTAAGCTGCGGGAAGACCAGGCGGATGACGCGCCCGTCGTTCTGGGGATTGATGCCCAGGTCGCTGGTCTGAATGGCCTTCTCGATGTCCTTCAAAAGCTTGCTCTCCCAGGGCTGGATAACCAGGCTGCGGGGATCGGGAGAAGAAACTGTGGCGATAGACTGGATGGCCGTGGGGGTGCCGTAATAATCGACCTTGATCTGATCCAGCACGGCGGCGTTGGCGCGCCCCGCCCGAACGGCGGCGAACTCGCTCTGCATGACCTCGATGGTCTTATCCATCCTGCTGGTATATTCCTTATAATCGCTGCTGTTCATATGATGACCTCCCGTGAAATGATTTACTTATATACCGTGGTGCCGATCTTCTCGCCCATGATGACCCGATAGATGTTCTCCGGGTCCTCTAAGGCAAAGAGGATAATGGGGATCGAATTGTCCATGGAAAGGGACGTGGCCGTGGAATCCATGACCGCCAGGCGCTTGGCAAGCACCTCGGAGTAACTGATGGTATCGAACTTCTTTGCGTTGGGCACCAGCTTGGGGTCCGCCTCGTAGACGCCGTCCACGTTCTTGGCCAGCAGGATCGCGTCCGCGTTGATCTCCGCCGCGCGCAGGACCGCCGCCGTATCCGTGGAGAAATAGGGGGCCCCGGTGCCACAGCCGAAGATGACGACCCGGCCCTTCTCCAGATGGCGCACGGCTCTCTGCCGGATGTAAGGCTCCGCGATCTCCTTCATTTCAATAGCGGTCTGCACCCGCACGGGCACGCCCTTCTGCTCCAGCACGTCGGCCACGGCCAGGCAGTTGAGCACCGTAGCCATCATGCCCATGTGGTCGGCACGGGTGCGCTCCATGCGGGAGCCGCCATCCTTCACACCGC
The DNA here is from genome assembly GCA_947169005.1 of uncultured Clostridia bacterium. Taxonomy (GTDB): domain Bacteria; phylum Bacillota; class Clostridia; order Oscillospirales; family Oscillospiraceae; genus RGIG6375. The sequence continues at coordinate 5,139 of CAMVOG010000106.1, forward strand.
GCCAGAAGTTGCCGCCGCCGATGACGATACCGATCTCAATACCGGCCTCGTTGCATTTTTTGATCACGTCGCAGACCTGGCCGATGATGTCAAAATCCAGGCCGCGCCCGGCGCCGCCGGACAGGGCCTCGCCGCTGAGCTTCAGCAGCACTCTCTTGTATTTTGCTTCCATTCGTCGTCCTCCCATCCCTTTGGGCCGAAAAATGAGCCCGTCTTATCTTTTCTATTTTAAACTATTTCCATTGGATTTAAAAGAGATTTTTTCATTTTTCCCCATTTTTTGCGGTACAAACTTATCCTGTATATCAGCATACCACAGGCGGGCGGACTTTTCAACCGTTTTCCTCTTCTCGCTGCCGCCTTGCCCCTCCGTTACAATTTTTAGAATATTTTCTGTAAAAGGCTTGACAAAGTGCGAAGGTTAGTCTATGATAACCTGTGGTTAGGGTGTACTAACTTTCAAAAGAAAAGGGGGTCGGTCAATGATGCCGCTAACGCTTGTCGACCCGGGCGAGGAGAACATCATTCTCAAGGTCGGCGGAAAGCCGGAGGTCAAAAAGCATCTGGAGAATCTGGGCTTCGTGGCCGGGGGACGGGTCACCGTTCTCTCCGCCAACGATGGGAATCTGATCGTGAACGTCAAGGAAGCGCGGGTCGCCATCAGCAAGGAAATGGCGCAGAAGATCATGGTATGAGCTCCGCTCCCCCGCCGTGGGGGATAATTAAAGATAAAGGGGAGAAAAAGATGAAAACATTGAGAGAAGCCGAAATCGGCAGCACCGTAAGGGTCGTGAAGCTGCACGGCGAGGGCGCCGTGAAGCGCCGCATCATGGACATGGGCATAACCAAGGGCGTCGAGGTCTATATCCGCAAGGTCGCGCCGCTGGGGGACCCCATTGAGGTCACCGTGCGCGGGTACGAGCTTTCCCTCCGCAAGGCGGACGCGGAAATGATCGAGATCCAGTAAGCAGAGGCAGAAACGCCGCGCGAAGAGCGCATTTTCTTTTGTCAACAAATTAGCTTTTGCTAATTATCTATTGCTAATCGGAAAGTGAGGAAAGAGTAATGGATCTGCGTATTGCCCTGGCGGGCAACCCGAACAGCGGTAAGACCACGCTGTTCAACGCGCTGACCGGCTCCAACCAGTTCGTGGGCAACTGGCCCGGCGTCACGGTCGAGAAAAAAGAAGGCAAGCTGAAAAAGCATGAGGGCGTCACCATCACGGACCTGCCCGGCATCTACTCCCTCTCCCCCTACACGCTGGAAGAGGTCGTGGCCCGGAATTATCTGATTCAGGAGCGGCCTGACGCCATTCTGAATATCGTGGACGGCACTAACCTGGAGCGCAACCTTTATCTGACAACCCAGCTCACGGAGCTGGGCATCCCCGTAGTCATCGCCATCAATATGATGGACGTGGTGAAGAAGAACGGCGACAAGATCAACACCGCTGAGCTCTCCCGGGAGCTGGGCGTAAAGATCGTGGAAATCTCCGCTCTGAAGGCCACGGGCATCATGGAGGCCGCCGAGGCGGCCATCGAGGCGGCGAAGAACACCAAGACCGTCCCCATGCACACCTTCTCCGGCGTTGTGGAGCACGCCCTGGCTCACATTGAGGAGGGCGCGCTGGACTCCGTGCCCGAGGCGCAGAAGCGCTGGTACGCCATCAAGCTCTTCGAGCGGGACGACAAGGTCATTGAGCAGCTGCAGCTCCCCAAGAGCGTGCTGGACCACATCGAGCAGGACATCAAGGCCGCCGAGGACGAGCTGGACGACGACGCCGAGAGCATCATCACCAACGAGCGCTACGTATACATCGCCTCCCTGCTGAAGGGCAGCTACAAGAAAAAGCAGGCGGGGCAGCTCACCACCTCCGACAAGATCGATAAGATCGTCACCAACCGCTGGCTGGGCCTGCCCATCTTCGCGGTGGTCATGTTCCTCATTTACTATATCGCCATGGTCACGGTGGGCACCGCGGCCACCGACTGGGCCAACGACGGGCTCTTCGGGGACGGCTGGCACCTCTTCGGCATCGGCGGCGGCGCCTATGAGGAGGCCGCCGGAGAATATAGCGACGCCATGAACGCCCTCAGCGCCTACGGCTTCGAGATCGACACCGAGGACGAGGAATTCGACGAGGCCGCCGCTCTGGATGAGCTGCAGCGCTTCACCTCCGACGAGGCGACCGCGCAGGTCACCGTGGAGGACGAGGAGACCCTGGAGGAAAGCGAGCTGACCGTTTACTTCGACGCGGTCCCCGCGGACGCAGGGGACGACGTGAACGGCATGAGCTTTACGGACGCGGTGGACTACGCGGCGGAAAAGGGCTTTGAGGAGCCCGACCCCGCGGACTACGGCGTGTGGGTCCCCGGTATCCCGGTGCTGATCGAAAAGGGCCTTGACGCGCTGAACTGCGCCGACTGGCTCAAGGGCCTGGTGCTGGACGGCATCGTGGCCGGCGTGGGCGCGGTGCTGGGCTTCGTGCCCCAGATGCTGGTGCTCTTCCTGCTGCTGGCCTTCGTGGAGGCCTGCGGCTACATGGCCCGCGTGGCCTTCGTGCTGGACCGCATCTTCCGCCGCTTCGGCCTCTCCGGCAAGTCCTTTATCCCGATCCTGGTGGGCACGGGCTGCGGCATCCCCGGCATCATGGCCTCCCGTACCATCGAGAACGAGCGCG
>CAMVOG010000107.1 GCA_947169005.1 uncultured Clostridia bacterium
GGGTCCCGCATATTGAAGTTGCCGCTGGCAAGGTCGATCTTGGCCCGGAGGGTCATCTTGCCCTCGGGCACCTCGCCGTTCTTCATTTTTTCAAAGAGGGCCAGGCTCTCCTCAATGGGCCGGTCCCGGTAGGGGCTGCGGGCGGGCACGCCCACGTCGCCCCGGTATTCCTTGAACTGCTCGGGCGTCAGCTCGCAGACGTAGGCCAGCCCCTTCTTGATGAGCTCGATGGCGTACGCATAGGTCTGGGGGAAGTAATCGGAGCCGTAGTAGAAGCGGTCGCCCCAGTCGAAGCCCAGCCAGTGGATATCCTCCTGGATGGCGTCCACGTACTCCGTGTCCTCCTTGGCGGGGTTGGTGTCGTCCATGCGGAGGTTGCACTTGCCGCCGTATTTTTCCGCCGTGCCGAAGTCGATGCACAGGGCCTTGCAGTGGCCGATGTGCAGGTAGCCGTTGGGCTCGGGCGGGAAACGGGTATGGACCTCCATGCCCTCAAACTGCCCGCCGGGGCCGATGTCCTCGTCAATGAAATCGTGGATAAAGTTTTTGTATTCCGTGACAGCGCCGTTTTTCTCTGCGTCCATGTTCGACTCTCCCTGTACCGTAATATTAGTATTATACACGCCGTTATGCAAAAAGAAAAGAGGGAAGTTTAAATAATGAAAAGCCGCAAGCGCTTATTTGTGACTTTTTGCGTAAAACTCTTGATTGTGCGGGCAGAAAGTAGTATACTATGGATAATTTGAGAGGAAAATGAAAAAGCATACAATTTAAATAAAACATACAGGAGGTCATTATGGAAAACTTAAAGGGGAAAACCGCCTTTATCACCGGCGGCGCTTCCGGCCTGGGCCTGGGCATTGCCAAGGCCTGCGCCAAGGAAGGCATGAACATCGTCATCGCGGATCTGCGTCAGCCCGCCATTGACGAGGCGCTCAAGATCTTCAAGGAGAACAACTGGCCCGCCATCGGCGTTCAGCTGGACGTGACGGACCGCGAGGGCTACGTCAAGGCCGCCGACAAGGCGGAGGAAGCCTTCGGCAAGATCCACCTGCTCGTGAACAACGCCGGCGTCGGCGTGCCCGAGACCAAGGTGTGGCTGGACAGCTATGAGCTGATCGACTTCACCATCGACGTGACCTATAAGGGCGTTCTGAACGGCATCAAGACCATCGTGCCCCGCATCCTGGCCCACGGCGAGGGCGGCCACGTGGTCAGCACCGCCTCTCAGTCCGGCCTGGTCCCCGTGCCCGGCTTCACCCTGTACAACTCCCTGAAGATGGCCGTCGTCACCGTTATGGAGACCCTGGCCAACGACCTGGTGGGCACCAACGTGGGCTCCAGCGTCTTCTGCCCCGGCCCCTTCTCCACCAACCTGGGCCAGTCCACCGCCAACACCATGTCCGTCCACGAGCGTCCCGCGCCCCCGAAGCCCAAGGATGGCGAGAATCCGCCCGCTCCTCCGGCGCCCCCCGCGGATATCGACTTCTCCCGCATCGTCCGCTCCATCGACGAGGCCGGCTCCCGCGTGGTCCGCGGCATCAAGCGCGGCGACCTGTATATCCTGACCCACTCCGACTTCAAGCCCGCCTGGGAGGCCCGCGCCAACGCCATTGCCCGCGCCTATCCCGATGAGCCCGAGACCCCGGGCTTCAAGCAGGTCTTCTCCATGCTGGCCTACAACCCCATCTTCGATACGCAGAAGCAGGTTCCCGCCTGGAAGCCTGACGAAGAGTAATACTTCGATCCAACAAAACCGCCCGGTCATCTCCGGGCGGTTTTTCTTGCCTCCCGCCGGAAAAGGTGCTATCATGGGAAAAAACGCAAAAGAGATGAAGGATATGGAAAATAAACCGAATTACGCGGAGCTGGCCCTTGCTGCGGGCTTTTCCGCCGCCCTGGAGGGTCCCGCCGGGGCCGTGACCTGCGAGGAGCGGGTCCGGGCCTTCTGCACGCCGGAGAAATGCCCCAACTACGGGGAGAGCTGGATCTGTCCCCCCGGCTGCGGCTCCATGGAGGATTGCCGGGCCGTCATCGCCGCCCGGAGCCGGGTCCTGCTGCTGCAAAGCCTCCATGCGGACACGGCGGGCTGGACCGGGGAGGACTATGCCCGGGCTGCCCTGGAGCACAACCGCCGCAGCCAGCGCTTTGCCGAAAAGGTGCGGGAGACGGAGCCGGGGGCCTATATGCTCACCACCGGCGGCTGCGAGCTCTGCGAGAAATGCACCTTCCCGGAGGCCCCCTGCCGCCGCCCGGATAAGCAGCGGGGCTCCCTCTCCGCCTTCGGGGTGGACGTGGCCGCCCTCTGCGACAGGCTGGGTATGCCCTATGCCTTCGAGCCCGGCAAGCTGCGGCTCATGAGCTGTGTGGTGTATTAGTGCGATAGTGCTTAGTGCATAGTGCTTAGTAGCGCACGCCTTCGATGCGGATGAAGCGCGCCCGGGCGAAGCGGTAGCTGTCCAGAGGGCGGTCCAGAGCGTCGTCCGTGTGGGCGGCCACCAGAATGCGGGGCGTGATCGCTGTGATCACGGGCGTGTGGTAAAAATGCCCCGTCTCCGTGCCCAGTTGTACCAGGTCTCCCGGCAGGACCTCCCGGCGGCTGATTACCCGCCCAAAAGGGCCGGGACCTCGGTTGTTGACCAGAAATTCATAAAGAAAGCGCACCCCGGTCCAGGAGGCGGTCCTGTCCATGGCCGTGCGGTAAAACCAGCCCGTAACGGGGGTGAAGTTCATCACGCCCGCTCCGGCGAAAAGGCATTGGGAGGCAAAATTGGTGCAGTCGCCTCCGATGGTCTGAAAATCGTAATAGCGGGGGTTCCGCCCCAAGGCCCAGCGGCGGGCATAGTCTACGGCGGCCTCGCGGTCATAAGCGTACAGTCCAGCAAATCCCTCCCCCGCAGTCTATGCAGCTGAGGAGAGAGCGGCATACGCAAAGGAGAAAACGTTTGAAACGCTTCTTGCAGGAAAAAGGCATACTGTTTCTGATGCCCGGCATATTTCTGCTGGGGGTCCTGCTGAACGTCCTGCCCGGCACGTTCCTTGTTGACCCGCGCACCCTTGGCTGCGTGGCTATCACGGTGCTGTGGTGCCTGTCCCTGTGGCAGCGGCTGGTGCAGCGGAACGTCCGCCGCCTGCTGATTGCCCTGGGCATCTTTCTGATGATCGGCTTTTCCCTGCAGTTTTTGCGCTATGATTCCCCCATCGGCCCGTTCACCGGCAGCGAATGGCTCAGCCGTCTTCTGTGGTACGCCTACTATATCCCCGTGCTGCTGGCGCCGCTGCTGGGCTTCTATGCCTCCCTCTGCCTGGGCCGCCGCCAGGACCGCAGCCCCCTGCGCCCCTGGTTCTGGCTGCTGATCCCCACCCTGGCCCTGATCGCCCTGGTGCTGACCAACGACCTGCACCAATTCTGCTGGCGCTTTATCTACGGCACGGAGCGGATGGGGGACTATGTGGTGGGCTGGCTCTACTATGTGGTGATCCTCTGGTCCGTCGTGCTGATGGGGGCCGCCCTTTTTCTGGCCTCCGGGCGCTGCCGTCTGATCCGGGCCCATCGGCGGAGCTGGGTGCTGCTGCCCCTGCTGCTGCCGGTGCTGGTCTATCTGGAGCTCTATCAGTTCGCCAACGGCGGCCACTCTTATGAGATAGGCCACGTGACGCTCCTGCACTTTTTCGAGGCCTTTGCCTATCTGAATATCGCCTTTTGGGAAACGCTGATCCGCATCGGCATGGTCTCCTCCAACACGGCTTACCAGGAGATTTTCCGCCTCTCCTCCGTTACTGCGGAGCTGACGGACCGGCTGGGGAACACGGTGCTGACCTCTCAGCGGGAGGAGGGGGCGGCGCTGAACCTGGCGGACACGAGGCCGAAGAGCATGCCCGTTTCCGGCGGGCAGGTCTGGTGGGTGGAGGATCTGAGCGCCGTCGAAGCGCTGAACCGCAGCCTGGAGCAGACGGCGGAGGCCCTCCGGGACGAGGCGGACTCCATCCGCCGGGAAAACGAGCTGAAGGCGGAGCTGACCCGTTATGAGACCCAAAACCGTCTCTACGATTCCCTGCGGGGCGGCGTCGCCCCCCAGCTTGCCCGCATCCGGGAGCTGCTGCGGGACGGGGAGCATGCAGAGGAAGAAGCCTTCCGGCGCAACCTGGCCCTGGCCTCGGTGTACTTTGCCTATGTCAAGCGCAGGGCAAACCTCGGCCTGCTTGCCGAGGAGGAAGCGCGGCTGGACGTGACCAGCCTCTACCTCTCCATCCGGGAGTCGCTGGAATACCTGCGGCTGATCGGCCTACCCTGCGGCGTTTCGCGCACGGGGGAGGGGGAGCTGCCTGCCGATACGGCGGTGCGGGTCTATGAGCTCTTTGAGCGGACGCTGGAGGCGGTGCTGCCGGAGCTGCGGGCCATTCTGGTGGACTTGAGCTGCCGGGAAGGCGCCTTTTCCCTGCGGCTGGAGCTGGACACGGAGGCGGAGCTGCCTCCCCTGAGCTGGGAGGGGCCCGGCGAGCTCACGCTGGAGCGGGAGGACAGCAGCCGCTGGCTGCGGCTGAAAATTCCGGAAAAGGGGGTGGCGTCATGACCGTTGCGGAACTGGATTGGGTGCTGCTTACGGTCCTGGTGTGCGTGGCGCTGCTGCTTTTTGCCCTGTGGATCGCCAGTGTGGTCCGCGCCGCGCAGCTCCACCGACCCTTTGGCATGACGGGGGTCTGCGCCCTGTTTCTCCTGGGCAGCTTTGTCCAATTGCAGGCTTATATACAAACTATCGACTGGCACTATCGGGGCTATCCGCCGCTGCTGCTGAGCAGGGGCTGGGCGGAGGTCCCGGCCTGGCTGGCCCTGGCGCTGCATATGGCCTCGGCGCTGATGCTGCTTTTCTCCATGCTGGACCTGCGCTGGGTGCGTTTCCACCGGATCACGGTACTGTCCGTGCGGGACGCGGTCAACCGGCTGCCCACGGGGCTCTGTGTGTATCGCCCCTCCGGGCGGGTCCTGCTGGCCAATGACGCGATCCACCGCCTCAGCCTTTCCCTCTGCGGACGGACGGTGCTGAACGGGGCGGAGCTGTGGCGGATGGTGCACCTGGAGGAGCCCCGGGGCCGCTTCGAGGTGGTCACGCGGGAGAGCGACCCCATCCTGACCCTGCCAGATGGGCGGAGCTGGTGCTTCCGCCGCCGGGAGAAGGAGCTGCGGGGGGAGAAGGCCTGGGAGCTGACGGCCTCGGAGGTCACGGAGGAGATGGCGCTGAGCGCCCGCCTGCGGGAGAATAACCGCCGCCTGGAGCTGCAGCGGGACCGCCTCATCCATATCGGGGAACTGACCAGGGACGCGGAGACCCAGAAGGGTCTGCTGGCCGCCAAGGTCCGCATCCATGACGAGCTGGGCGGCAGCCTGCTGGCCGCCAAACGCTACCTGGCGCTGAGCGACCCCGCCGGGCGCGGGGAGCTGCTGGCGGCCTGGGAAAAGAGCCTGCGCCTGCTGACGGAGCGGGAGGAAATGCCCGCCGCGGGGGAGCGCAGCTACCGGGCGGAGCTGCGGGCCGCCGAGGACGTGGGCGTGCGTGTGACGACGGAGGGGGAGCTGCCCCTTTTGGAGCCCGCCCTTTCGGTGCTGCGCTGCGCCATCAGCGAATGCGTTACCAACACCTTCCGCCACGCGGAGGGCGACGCGCTGAGGATCCGTGTTGAGGAATCGGCGTCCGGCTGGCTCTGCCGCTTCACGAACAATGGCAGGCCGCCCGCCGGGGAGGTCCGGGAAACGGGCGGCCTGGGGAATTTGCGCCGCCTCTGCGAGGGCTGCGGCGGGACCATGCGCGTGGAAAGCAGCCCCCGATTCCTGCTGGAGCTGACGATACCGAAGGAGGATGAACGTCATGGCCTATAAGGTGCTGATCGCGGACGACCAGAATATCCCGCGCCAGCTTTTCGAGCTGATCGTTTCCTCGTCCGAGCGCTATGAGCTGCTCTACTCTCTGGAGACGGCGGCGGTGGCCCCGGTCTATTGCGCCCGGTACAAGATCGACCTGGCGATCCTGGACGTGGTGATGGATGGCGGCCCCGGCGGCCTGGACGCGGCGGAGCGCATCAAGAAGGACAGCCCCGCCACCCGCATCCTGATCGTTACCTCCATGCCGGAGGTCTCCTTCCTCAAGCGGGCCCGGGAGATCGGGGTGGACAGCTTCTGGTACAAGGAGGCCGGGGACACGGACCTGCTGGAGGTGATGGACCGGACCATGGCCGGGGAGTCGGTTTATCCGGAGCATACGCCCCTGCTCTACGTCGGCAGCGCCTCCAGCGAGGAATTCACACCCACCGAGCTGGTGGTCCTGCGGGAGATGACCCGGGGCCTCTCCAACAGAGAAATAGCGGATAAGCTGGTGGTGGAGGTCAGCACCGTGAAGAAGCATATTTCCAACATGCTGCAGAAAACGGGCCTCAACAACCGCACGGAGCTGGCCATCGAGGCCCGCGTCCGCGGCCTCGTCATCGGGGATCTATAGGTTTGGAGGGCTCAGTACTCAGGACTCAGTACTTAGTACTCAGGACTCAGTCTTGAGTCCTGCTTCCTGAGTCCTGAGTACTAATTCCTGAGTACTGACAAAAAGATACTCCTTTTGGGGAATGAAAAAAACAGAAAAGCGGTATATGATAGGAGCAAGAACAGAAAGCGGGGGCGTGCCTCCGCGGGAGGGATGACGGATGACCCGGGTGCTGATCAACGTTTCGGGCACTCTTTATGCCAGCGGCATCGAGCTGGCGCTGAAGAAAAACGGCAATTTCCGCACGGCGGTGCTGCGGTCCGGGGACCCGGAGCAGGTGGTGACAGCCTGCCGGGAGCAGGGGGCCGAGGTGCTGCTGCTGGGCGTCACGCCGATGCCGGGCTTTACGGTGCGGGAGCGGCGGGAGCTGATCGCCCGCCTGCGCCGGGAGCTGCCGGCCTGCCGCCTTGTCCTCATCGTGGACGACAGCGTTTCCGAGGATGTGAACGAGGACGTGAAGACCCTGAAGCAGACTGGCGTGATCGACGCCTTCCTCTTTACCTCCGCCGCGAACTTCTCCTATCTTTCCGCCATTTTGCAAAGCATTTAAGGGCCGCTGGGCGGCGGAAGGGAGAAGCCAATGAAGAAAAAGGTTTTGACGGGCCTGGCCATCGGGATCGGCGTCGTCTGCATCCTGGCAACGATCATTTTTACGCTCTTTGATTTCAAGCCCCGCACGGGGACCCCGGACAACAACACCCTCTCCTGCGTCTGGCACTACGCCGGGCCCGAGGGAGAGCAGCGGGCGGTGCTGGAGCGGCAGGGCAGCCGCGTCATCCGCTTTACGCTGGAGCAGACCGTGGATGGACGGACGGAGAAAAAGGAAAACTACGTCCCCGTGGGGGCAGAGGACAAGCTGAAAACCCTTTGGGAGCGCTATGAACTCTCCACCTGGAAGGACCTGCCCGCCGCCGGGAGCGCCGAAGGCCCCGTCCGGGAGATTTCCTTGACCCTGGGCGAGCGGGAGCTTTCCTGGGACAGCAGCCTGGCCCTCCCCGAAAACGGCGAGGCCTTCCTCGAAGCCCTGCGGGCGCTTCTGAGCGACTACGCCAAGACGGAGCTGTGGGGATGATCAATTATCAATTTGCAATTTGCAATGAGTCTATAGTCTATAGTCGATAGAGGGCCTCTATATAAACTACTGTTTTTTAGTAGACGGTTGCGGGAAGCGCTTCCTGGCTTCCCCTTGGGGGAAGCTGTCGCCCGCAGGCGACTTAAGTGACGCCCC
>CAMVOG010000108.1 GCA_947169005.1 uncultured Clostridia bacterium
GGCCACCCAGGAGGCCGAGCAGCTGATGATCGACATCGGGCGCTGCTGAGGCGCACCGAACAGGAGAAAGGAGAAGCACATGGCACGCAATCATTTCCCCCACATCTATCAGCCCATTCAGGTGGGCAGCATGACCATGAAAAACCGCATCCAGTACTCCCCCATCGTCTCCAACCACGCGGACGTCGAATCGGGCCGCGTCAACCACGAGCTGCTGGAATTCGTCAGCACCCAGGCCCAGACGGGCGCGGGGCTCGTCACCATCGGCTCCACCCCCATCAACTTCAATGAGGGCCGCGATTTCTACAGCTGTCTCTCCGCCACCAACGACCTGGACGTGCCCGGCCTCGGCCTGCTGGCCGACGAGGTCCATCGCTACGACTGCAACCTTTCCGCCGAGCTGATCCACGCGGGCCAATGGTCCGCCCTCAACGGCAAGGTAGCCTGGGTCCCCTCCGTTGTGGAAAAGTATCACAAGAACAAGGCCCTGTACCATGAGATCACCCGGGCCGACATGGACAAGGTCATTGAGGACTATATGGCCGCCGCCCGCCGCTGCAAGGAAGCGGGCTTCGACATGGTCATGGCCCACTTTGCCCACGGCAACCTCGTCTCCGCCTTCCTCTCCACCCTCTGGAATCAGCGGACGGACGAGTACGGCGGCAGCGAAAAGAACCGCTGGCGCTTCCCGCTGGAGGTGCTGGAGGCCGTTTACTCCGTAACCAAGGGCGAGATCCCCATCGAAATGCGCGTAGTGGGCGATGAGCGCATCCCCGGCGGCACCAACATCAAGGAGCGCATCGCCTTTTTGAAGGAGGCTTCCCGCTGGGTGGATATGCTCTGTGTCTCCACCGGCACGTTGATGTACGCCGACGGCGAGTGCATGTGCTACAACATGCCCGGCTACTATACCCCCAACGGACTGAACGTGGAACACGCCGCCGCCTTCAAGGAAGCCCTGGGCGACAAGGTGGCCGTGTCCGTGGTGGGCGGCATCAATACTCTGGAAATGGCCGAGCATATCCTGGCCGAGGGAAAGGCGGATATCGTGGCCATGGCCAAGGCCCTTATGGCGGACGACCGCATGATCGTCAAGGGTGAGCGGGGCCAGGAGGAGGACATCACCCCCTGCATGCGCTGTATGTACTGCCTGCGGAACGTGGGCGGCGCCCATATCCGCGGCTGCGCCGTGAATCCCCGCATGGGCTGGGAATATCGCTATCCCCGCTTCGTGCCCATGCGCAGGAAGAAAAAGGTCCTCATTGCCGGCGGCGGCCCCGGCGGCATGGAGGCGGCCCGCATCCTCACCGAGCGGGGGCACGAGGTCCATCTTTACGAGAAGGAAGCCTCTCTGGGCGGGCGCTTCCCCGAGGCCTCCGCGCTTTGGCTGAAAGAAGGCTTCCGCCGCTATTACGACTTTGCCGTGCGCAAGACCTTCTCCTGCGGGGCGGAGATCCACCTCAACACCGCCGTTACGCCGGAGCTGATTGCTGCCGAGGCCCCCGACGCCGTGATCCTGGCCCTGGGCGCCAAGGAGCTGGTCCCACCCATCAAGGGCATCGACGGGGCCAACGTAGTCAGCGTCGTGGACGTAGACCGGGGCAAGGCCAAGGTCGGGCAGAAGATCGTCGTCTGCGGCGGCGGGCTTTCCGGCTCCGAGTGCGCCATGGCCCTGGGCCGCGAGGGCAAGGACGTGACCGTGGTGGATATCCTGCCTGAAGCGGAGCTCTACAAAAACATGAAGGATTTTACCCTCCCCATCTTTATGAAGCAGCTCCGGGACAACAACGTGAAGGTCCTCTATGAGACTGCCGTGCAGGAGATCACGGACAAGGGCGTGCTGGTGAAGAACGCTGACGGCAGCGAGACGCTGCTGGAGGCCGATACCGTGATCGCCGCCTTTGGTCTGCGGGCCGATCAGGCGGAGCTGGAGGCGCTCAAGGACGTGGTGGCGGAAACTTATGTGATCGGCGACGCCCACAAGGTCGGCGTCATCGGCGACGCCACCAACGACGCCTATCGGGTGTGCCTGGAGATCGAGTGAGTTTTTCAGTACTCAGTACTTAGGACTCAGGACTCAGGAATAGGTAGACAGAATATCCCGGAGGTCTGCTTGGACCTCCGGGATAAATCTTTACTCTTTATGCACTAAGCGCTTAATACTTACTCCTCAGCGGCGAGCGCCTTGGCCTCTTCCACGATCTTCTGCTGTACGTTGGCGGGAGCGTCCTCGTAACGCACGAACTTGAAGGTGAAGGAGCCGCGGCCCTGGGTCATGCTGCGCAGGTCGATGGTGTAGTTGCCCATCTCGGCCATGGGGACCTCGGCCTCGATCTCCTGCCAGCCGCCGTCCAGGGGATTCATGCCCATGGGACGGCCGCGGCGCTTGGACAGGTCGCCCATGATGTCGCCGGTGTAGGTATCGGGCACGGTGACCTTCAGCTCGCCCACGGGCTCCAGAATGACGGGGTTGGCCTCGGGCAGAGCGGCCTTGTAGGCCAGCTGAGCGGCGGTCTTGAAGGCGATTTCAGAGGAGTCCACCGGATGGTAGGAGCCATCATAGAGGACAGCCTTCAGATTCACCACGGGATAGCCCGCCAGAGGACCGTGGACGCAGGCCTCGCGCAGACCCTTCTCGACGGCGGGGAAGAAGTTTTTCGGCACGGAGCCGCCGAAAACCTCCTCGGCGAAGACGAAATCTTCCTCTTCAAAGTTGGGCTCGAAGCGGATCCACACGTCACCGAACTGACCGCTGCCGCCGGTCTGCTTCTTGTGGCGGCCCTGCTTCTCGACGGTCTTGCGGATCTTCTCGCGGTAGGGCACGCGGGCGGGGCTCAGCTCCGCCTCCACGTTAAAGCGGCTCTTGAGCTTGCTCACCAGCACGTCCACCTGCATATCGCCGTTGGCGGAGAGGACCATCTGATGGGTCTCGGCGTTGTTGGCGACGGTAAAGGAGGGGTCTTCCTCGTTCAGACGGCTGAGGCCCTGAGCGATCTTATCCTCCTGGCCGCGGGTCTTGGGGGCGATGGCGATGGAATAGCAGGGCTCGGCGAAGGGAATGGGCGCCAGGGTGACGACCTTGCGGGCGTCGCAGAGGGTGTCGCCGGTCTTGATCTTGTCCATCTTGGCAATGGCGCCGATGTCGCCGCACTCCAGCTCCTTGACCTCGGTGGCCTTCTTGCCGCGCATGGTGTACAGGCGGCCCAGCTTCTCATTGGAGCCGGTGCGGGTATCCACCATGGTGAGGTCGGAGGTGATGGTGCCGGAAAGCACCTTGACCAGAGAGTACTTGCCGTACTGGTCGGAAATGGTCTTGAACACGAAGGCCGTGGGGACGCCGCCGGGGGAAACGACGAAGTCCTCGGGCTCGCCCTCCGCAGTCTCAGCCGCGTAAGGCACGCCCTCGGCGGGATTGGGCAGCAGGTCCACGATATTGTCCATGAGCATGAGAGAGCCCATGCAGCTGATGGCGGAGCCGCAGAGCACCGGGAACAGAGACAGATCGCGCACGCCCTGGCGCAGGCCCTGGATCATCTCGGCGTAGGTGAAGTCCTCCCCGCCGAAGAATTTCTCCATGAAATCCTCGCTGGTCTCGGCAACGGACTCCTTCAGGGCGTCGTTGAACTGATCGACGACGGAGGCCTTGTCCGCGGGAAGCTCGATCTCCACGCGCTTGAGGTCCTTCATCTCATAGGCGCGCTTATTCAGCACGTCGATGATGCCGGTGACCTTCTTGTTGTTGTCCCAGATGGGAACGACCACAGGGGCGATCTTGTTGCCGAAGCGCTCCCGCATGGCCTCAAAGGTGGCGTTATAGTCACTGTTGTCCTCGTCAGTCTTGGAGATATAGATGAAACGGGGCATCTTCCGCTCCTCGCAGAACTTCCAGGCCTTCTCCAGGCCCACGGAGATTCCGTCCTTGGCGGAGCAGACGATGATGGCCGCGTCCGCCGCGCAGAGGGCGGAGACCACCTCGCCGGAGAAATCGAAGGCGCCCGGCGTGTCCAGGATATTGATCTTGCAGCCCTTGTACTCGATGGGGGCGATGGCGGTGGAGAGAGAAATCTGTCTCTTGATCTCCTCCGCGTCATAATCGCAGACGGTGTTTCCGTCGGGCGTGCGGCCCATGCGGTCGATCGCCTTGGTCATGTACAGGAGGCTCTCGGTCAGAGAGGTCTTGCCGCTGCCGCTGTGGCCCAGCAGGCAGACGTTGCGAATGTTTTGCACAGAATAGCTCATGCTGAAGTACCTTTCCTTTCGTCCACGTCATAGCCGCGGAAAATTTGTCCGCTTGTCATTATACACTATCCAATGGGAAAATACAACTTCTTTTTCGTTGAAACAGAGGAAAAGAGGCTTCTTTTCACACAAAGGCCGAAATAATCAGAAGCCGGAGAAGATCCATACCGCCAGCTCCCACAGGAGCATGAAGAGCAGCACGTTCCCCGCCGAGGCGGCTCCGAATGCTCCCTGCAGCAAAACGAGGACCAGCAGAGCCAGGCCGAGCCCCGTTCCCAGCAGGGTGAGGGCCAGCGCCACGCGGGTCGAACGGCAAAGCCTGCGTCCGCCGCGGACGGTCTCCACATAGTGGCCGATCCCCTCGCGGCTCATCAAAGCAGTGGGCTCCTCAGCCGGGTCCGCGTTGTTCTCGCTCAGCTCAAAGCGGGAGGCATAGGTAAGGAATTCCCCTTCCTCCAGCGTGATCTTGAACTTGCCGGAGAGAAGCGAGGGGGTCAGCAGGAAGTCTCTGAGGGCAAAAATGGGGCGGATACGGGCCTGCAGCATATCCACCAGCGCCGCCTGCACCGCGTCGGAGGGCGTATAGCTGATGATGAACACGCCGGCCAGCTCACTGTCGATGGCGCTGAATACGGCGCTTCTCAGCTCCAGATTCGGCGGGAGGCGGATGCCCATGAGATTCATAAAGGCCGCCGAGCCCACAAGCACCTGGCTGCCGTTGATATTGGCCCCGATGCCGCCGCTTTCATAGCATTCCAATTCCTCCACCCGGTATAGGTCACAGCCGTATTCCCGCATCAGCTCAGAGAAAACGCGGGTGGTGCCGATGCCGGAGGCCACGATCAGACTGCCCGTATAGGAGACGATGCGTTCCTCCGGGAAGTGGGAAAAGATTTTCAAGCCGCTCAGCCGCAGACAGTTTTCCGGAAACAGGTCCGCGTCCCGCAGGACCATGCCCACGGCCTTATCCATATCCAGGGCCCCGTTCCAGCCCGCCAGCGCGGCGCCGTGATCGAATAGCTCCGAAGCCGTGTTCAGGAAGGGGCGGTTGAATATCAAAAGGAGGTCAAAAGCAGCGCATACCGCGCTGAAGGCGGAAAGAATGTGGAAAAAGGCGCTGTTCTCCCCGGTTGCGGCCGAGCAGAGAAAGGCCAGCAGTACACAGAGGAGGAGCAGCAGAGGGGCAAGCCAGGCATAGAGGCTCTCCGCCGGGTCCTGGTCCGTGCCCCGGGTCACAAAGCCCCGCACGGCGCCCACGTTTTTGCTGATCACATGGCCCTCGTCAACCTTTTCCCATTCGGCGCTCAGCACCGTGGGGACCTTGGCTCTGTCCGCCATGCGGAAGGTGAGGTTAAAGGCTCTCCTCCCCCGCAGAGTGCCCAGGCTGGCGAAAAAGAGGGAAACGCCCGCCACGGCGCAGAATGGCATCCCGTAAGCGCGGTCCGCCGAAAAGTATTGCAGCGCCGCGTCCAGGAGAGCAAGAAGCACGGAGGCCGTTACCAGGGTCTCCTGGCAGAAATGGCCGTGAAGGGGCCGGGTCAGCCCGGTGGAAAACACGTCAAGGCCAAAGAAGACTGAAAGAAGCAAAAGGATAAAGAGTGCGCCTACACGCAGGGAATTTTCCCCAAGCGCGCCCGGCAGGGTGAGGCCAAGCTCGGGCATCATGGTAAGCACGATCATCAGAAGGCAGAGCACCGCCTGGGGCAACAGCCGGGCGCGCAGCGCCTTGGTCCCAGAGCCGTAAACGCGCACGGCTTCCCCGGCGCTCAGCTCCCGCCGTGCCGCCTCCGCCGCATCTTCCTTCGCGGCTCTGGCTTCCGCCGCCCGGCGATGAGCCTGGGCACGGGCCCGGCGGCGTTCCTGCTTCTCCCTGGTCCTGCGGGCCTCCTCGGCGGCAGCCTGTTCATCAGCTTCCTCGGAGAAGCGGCCGACGCCGAAAAATGCCTGCTCGTCCTCGCTCATCTGCCGATAGCTGAAAAGACGTTCCTCCTTTTCCTCTACCTCGGCGATGCGCTCCAGCCGTTTTTCCACTTGGCGCAGACCCTTTTCGATGGCCTGTTTGGGGACTATTTCCCGAGACCGGTCCGCACTTTTGCGCCGCAGCTCCCCCCGGCGGGGCTTTTGCTTTTTGGCGCGCGTGGGCGCGGCAGGGACGGTGGGCGCAGGCTCTTCCCCGCTGCTTGCAGGCGACGCAGCGGTCTCTTGTTCGGAAGCGGCAGGCAGTTCGTCCGTTTGGGGAGCAGCCGCGTCTGCAGGCGCCTTCTCCGCGCTCTCCGCCGCCCAGACGGATGAGAGTTCATCCAAGGAAGACGCTTCCTCAGGCCGTTTCCTCACCGGGGCGGTGGGATCCTGGGCGGCTTCCGACGCTTCGGCATTGCCCTCCTCAGCAGTCGTCTGCTCCGCTTCTTCGGGCTGCGGCTGCTCACGTCGTTTTTTCATAAACGCAGGCTCATAGATGCGCACGTCCTCCGGCTCATCTTCCGCCTGCCCATAGGCTTTGATCCACTCGGATACAAGTCCCTTTTCCTCACCGGGGGCGGCAGACCATTCCCGGCGGGGCTTCTTCCCCTTTTCAGGCTTAGAGGGCTTTTCCGTTTTTGGTCCTTTTTCCTTCTCAGGCGTTTTATCCGCTTTCGGCGGCTTCGGCTCCCGGGAACGACGGAACAGGCCGCGCCTTTCCCGTGCAGAAAGTGTTTCCTCCCCAAGGGGGGTGGCTGCTTCCTCCGCTTCCGGCTCGTCGGCGCTTTCCTCTTCGACGATCTCCGCAGCGGGAGGCTCCTCCCCGGCAGGCTCCTTCGCCGCCGTCTCGGGCAACGCAGGCTCTTCCTCCGGCTCTTCCGGCTGGGGCTTCATATATTCCTCTAAGATATGCCGCGCCTGCTCCTCCAGTTCTTCCTTGGAGAGCTTGCTTTTCCCCTGCACGAAAGCGCGGCCCTTGTACTCGGACAGGATGGATTCCAGGGAATAAACGTCCCCGTTTCCATTCCTATTGAACTGATCCGGCACGCTTATCCCCCCCAAAATAAGATAACAGTTTACAGACAGCGGTTTACAGCTTAAGGCTTCGCTGTCGAACAGCCTCATAAAGAAGCACGGCCGCGGCGGCAGAGGCGTTGAGCGAGCTGACCTGCCCCTTGAGCGGAATGGAGACCAGCACGTCGCAGCGCTCGGCCACCAGACGGCTCATGCCCTCGCCCTCAGAGCCGATGACGATGGCGGCGGGGCCGGTGAGGTCAGTCTGCCAGAGGACGTTTTCGGCCTCGGCCGCCGTTCCGTAGATCCACAGGCCCTTTTCCTTCAGCTTTTCCATGGCGGCGGGGGGATTGGCCACCCGCGCCACGGGCAGATGCTCCACCGCCCCGGCGGAGGTCTTTTCCACCACGGCGGTGACGCCCGCGCTGCGGTGCTTGGGGATCACCACGCCGTGGGCCCCGGCGCACTCCGCCGTGCGGATGATGGCCCCCAGATTATGGGGGTCCGAAATCTCGTCGCAGATCACCAGCAGGGGCGCTTCTCC
>CAMVOG010000109.1 GCA_947169005.1 uncultured Clostridia bacterium
GTTCTTCATGAATCACATAGGCGTGCTCATCGGACTGATCGCGTTGGCGGTGGCTGCGCTCCTGTTTGTGCTGGGCTACCTCAAAGCCCCGCCGGACACCGCCTACATCATCTCCGGCCTTGGAAAGAAGCGCATCCTCATCGGCCGCGCGGGCTGGCGGGTCCCCTTCTTTGAGAGGGTGGATAAGCTGAGCCTGCGGGTCATGCAGGTGGACGTGAAGACCAGCGAGGCCGTTCCCACCAACGAGTTCATCAACGTGACGGTGGACGGCGTGGCCAATATCAAGATCTCCTCGGACCCCGAGCTGCTGAAGCGGGCCTCTGAGTCCCTGCTGGGCATGAGCCGGGGCGAGCTCATCAGCCTGGTCACCCAGGTGCTGGAGGGCAACATGCGCGAGATCGTGGGCTCCGTGGGCCTGAAGGAAATGGTGCAGGACCGCCAGGGCGTGGCGAAGAAGATCACGGAAAACGTGGTGCCCGATATGCAAAAGCTGGGCATCGAGGTCGTGAACTTCAATATCCAGAACTTCAAGGACGGGGCCGGTACCATTGAAAACATGGGTATCGACAACGTGGAGCAGATCCGCAAGAACGCCCAGATCGCCAAGGCCAACGCCCAGCGCGATATCGCCATCGCCAATGCCAACGCCGAGCAGGAGGCCAACGCCGTCAAGGTCCAGGCCGACAAGATGATCGCCGAGCAGAACGCCGAGCTGGCCGTGCAGCAGGCCGAAATGAAGGTGAAGGCCGATACCAAGAAGGCCCAGGCCGACGCCGCCTACTCCATCCAGCAGGAGGAGCAGCGCAAGACCATCGAGGTCTCCCGCACCAACGCCGATATCGCCCGCAAGGAGAAGGAGGCCGAGCTGGCCGAGAAGGCCATCGCCCTCAAGGAGCGCCAGCTTGACGCCGACATCCGCAAGCAGGCGGACGCCATGAAGTACCAGGCCGAAAAGGAGGCCGAGGCCGAGCTGATCCGCCGCCAGAAGGAGGCGGAGGCCCGCAAGTACGAGGCCGAGCAGGAGGCCCAGGCCAAAAAGGCCGAGGCCGAGGCCCTGCGCTTCGCCATGGAGCAGGAGGCCGAGGGTATCCGCGCCAAGGGTCTGGCCGAGGCGGAGGCCATCGAGAAGAAGGCCGAGGCCCAGAAGAAGATGGGCGAGGCCTCCATCCTGGAAATGGTCCTCACGGCCCTGCCCCAGGTGGTGGAGAACGCCGCCGCTCCTCTGGCCCAGACCGACAAGATCGTCATGTACGGCGACGGGAACTCCACCCGCCTGGTCCGCGACGTGATGAACTCCGCCAGCCAGGTGCTGGACGGCGTGAAGGAGTCCACCGGCCTGGACCTCCAGGCCCTGCTGGCCGGTGTCCTGGGCGGCCGCGTCGCCGCCGCCGCCGACAGCGCGGAGGAAACCATTGAAGTGTAAAACTATCCCTTGAAGAAGCGAAATCCACAGAATACTCATAATTCCTGTTGATATTTGCTCAATATTCTGCTATTCTATAGGCAGAAGGAGGCGAAGACTATGCCATCGATCCGACCAATTTCAGACCTGCGAAACAGTGCAAATGAAATATCCGATTATTGCCGCAGGACAAGGGAGCCCGTCTATATCACCCGCAACGGAAAGGGGGATATGGTGGTCCTCAACCAGAAGGAGTACGAGCGGCAGACCGCGTTGATCGACCTCTACGGCAAGCTGGCCCTGGCCGAACAGGAAATCGCGGATGGAGCGGAGGGCGAGGATTTTGCCGAGGTTGCGCAACGGCTGCGGGAGAGGCTTCATGGAAACATATAGGGTGAAGATTTACCCGGCGGCCATTCGGGACCTGGAGGAGATCGTCGCGTATCTCAATTCACTGTCTCCCGCGGCGGCTCTGCGCATCTATGATAAAATCACCGGCGAGATCGGCAGCCTCTCCACCATGCCGGAGCGCTGCCCTCGCCCCCGTGATCTTGCCCTGGCCGCAAAAGGCTACCGCTATCTGATCGTGGAAAAATACCTTGTCTTTTATGTGGTGGAGGGCAAAACGGTACAGATCCGCCGCATCCTCTATGGTCGGATGGACTATAAAAGGCTGCTGTAAGCCCTCGAAAAACCTTCCGCAACCGCCGGTTGCGGGATTTCAAGGTCCGCTTTCTTGCCCGCAAGGGGCTTTTCGGCTATACTCAGCTCGTCAATGAACGAAAGGAGTATGCACCATGATTTTTGCGGATAAACTGATCGACCTGCGGAAAAAGGCGGGCTGGTCCCAGGAGGAGCTGGCGGAGAAGTGCGGCGTGAGCCGCCAGGCCGTTTCCAAGTGGGAGGGGGCCCAATCGGTGCCGGACCTGGGGCGCATCGTCCAGCTCTCGGAGCTCTTCGGCGTCAGCACCGATTATTTATTAAAGGATGAGCTGGAAGCGGAGGGCGCCGGCCCTCTGCAGGAGACGGAGGCCCCGCTCAGAGCCCTCGGCATGGAGGAGGCCAACGCCTTTCTGGAGGCGAAGGAGCGCTCCGCCGGACGGACGGCCCTGGGGGTGATGCTGTGCATCCTCTCGCCGATCGTGCTGATCCTGCTCTGCAGCGCCTGGGGAACGGGCCGCCTCCCCTGGACGGAGGCGCAGGCCGCGGGCGTGGGCATGGCGGCACTGCTGCTGATGATCGGCGGGGCCGTGGCCATCATTGTGCCCAACAGCCTGCGGATGGAGCGCTATGCCTGGCTGGAGCGGGAGCAGCTTGATACCCTCTACGGCGTCAGCGGCATGGTGCGCGAGCGGCAGGAGCGCTTTCGCCCCGTCTATACCCGGCAGATGACCCTGGGCGTCGTCCTCTGCGTACTGGCGGTGATCCCCGTTTTTCTGGTCCTGCTCGTCGGAGAGAACGACGATTTCTACGGCGCCTGCGGCATGGCCCTGCTGCTGGCTCTCGTGGCCGTGGGCGTGCTGCTGATCGTGCGCTGCTCTGTCGTGTGGGGCTCTTATCAGATGCTTCTGCAGGAGGGGGAGTATTCCCGCCCGGCCAAGGAGGCCCGCAGGAGCTTTCAGACCTATGGCGGCATCTATTGGGGCCTCGTGACGGCGGCCTATCTTGCCTGGAGCTTCCTCGGCGGAAGCTGGGACCGAAGCTGGATCATCTGGCCCGTGGCCGGGGCCGTCTACGGCGCCGTCTGCGGCATCTTCTCCGCCCTGCGGCAGAAAAACGGATAATGGCATTAAAGCGTACTCATTTGTATAACAAACACCCCCCGGTCCTCGGACCGGGGGGGGTGTTTGTTATGCGTCTGTTTTGCCTTGCGGCGCTTCTCTTAGATGTGCAGGGCGCAGCGGAAGGCCTCGTTGACGGAGGTGCCGATGGTGCCGACCTCGTGGCAGTCACCCACGTGGAAGACGCTGGTCTCGGCGGCGCAGTGGCGCAGCTCGGCGACCTTCGCCTCGCGGGGACGCATGCCCATGGCCAGCAGCACGGTGTCGCACTTGTACTCGATTTCCTTGCCGGTGGTGACATCTTCGCAGATGATCTTATCGTCGCAGACTTCCTTGAGCTTGTTGCTGTAGTGGACCTCGATGCCTCTCTCGGCCAGCCACTTCATGATCTCGCCCGCGCCGGAGCTGCTGCCGCTCATCATCATGTGCATATAAGCGGCCTGCTGATCCAGCATTTCGACGACTCTGACCTTCTTGCCCACGTCGTGGAACTCGATGGCGGCCTCCAGGCCCACGGAGCCGGCGCCGACGATGACGATCTCGTCGCCCGCCAGGCTCTTGTCCAGCTCGGCGTCTGGCGCCCAGTGGACGTGGCTCTTGTGGATGCCGGGGATGCTGCCGGGAACGATGGGATCGGAGCCGACGGCGATGATCACGGCGTCATAGTTCTCCAGATCCAGCATTTCCTTGGTAGCCTCGGTGTTGAGGAGAATCTTGCCGCCCTTGGCGACGCACTTCTGGGCGTTGTGGCGCAGCCACTTCAGATAATCCTGGGCGTCGATCTTGAAGGGAGGCGCGGCGGCGCCGATGGCGTTGCCGCCCAGCACGGCGGACTTCTCATAGAGGGTCACGTCATGGCCGCGGTCGATCAGGGTCTCAAAGGCGGTGAGGCCGGCGGGGCCGCCGCCCACGACGGCGACCTTCTTCTTCACGGGGGCCTTCTCGATCACGCCGTCCTTATTCAGCACGCTGGTCATGCCGGAAATGGGGTTGACGGCGCAGTAGATGGGCTTCGGGATCATGAGGTGCTTCACGCAGGTGTCGCAGCGCAGGCAGGGACGACGGTCCTCGGGGCGGTTCTCGGCATACTTCCTGGGCATGTCGGGATCGGCCATCAGCGGGCGGCACATAGCCACGAAGTCGGCCCAGCCGTTGGCGATGATCTCCTCGGCATAGTCCAGGCTCGTGATGGAGCCGACGGTGGTGACCAGCAGATCGGGATATCTCTTCTTCACATCCGCGGCATAGTGGACGTTGAAGCAGCGGTCCATCAGATAGTTCTGGCACCAGTTGCGGAAATAAGCCATGTTGAAGTCACTGTGCAGACCGGCGGAAACGTGGAGGATGTCGATATGATCCTTCAGATAGCCGATGAGCTCCAGGGTCTCGTCAAAGTGCATGCCCTCCTCGGCGATCTCGTCGGCGGAGATGCGGAACTCGATGACGAACTTCTCGCCGCAGGCCTTGCGGATGGCGTCGCAGACCTCGATGGCGAAGCGGGCGCGCTTCTCGGTGGAGCCGCCGTCCTCGACGGTACGCTTGTTGTAGAGGGGGGAGGTGAACTGGCTGACGAGGTTGCCGTGGCCGCCGTGGACAAGGACGATGTCCATGCCCGCGCGCTTCATCTGAGCGGCGGCGTTGGCGTACTTCTGCACGGTCTCATGGATCTTTTCCGTGGTCATCGCGATGCAGGGCATGGGCTCGCGGCCGTTCTGGGCGGCGGCGCGGCGCTCGTTGTCGGAGATGCGGGGGGAGGAGGAGAAGGGCAGGTGGCCAACGGTCTCAAAGCGGGTGTTCTCGCCGTTGTGGTTGATCTCGAAGGAGGCGTGGCAGTGGTACTCCTTGCACATGTCGGCGTACCAGGTCATGGGGAGGACGTTGTTCTCACCCGCCAGGTCCAGCTGATAGGCCTCGTCCTTGCACTCGTTGATGTCGATGGAGCAGTTGCCGACGTAGAGCGTACATGCTCCGCCGCGGGCGAACATGCGGAACCAATCGACGAAGTCGTGGGTGACCTTACCGTCGGTGCTGGCCAGGTTGGGGGAGGGGGGCGCAAGAACGATACGGTTCTTGAAGTCGATGCCCCGGATCTTGATCGGGCTGAAAACGTGCTCGTATCTGGATCCCATTTTGAATCATCCTTTCATTTTAGACTCAGCCATGCGGCTGACGCGCTTTTCTATAGCTAAGAACTATTATACCATCACACAAGGGTGTTTTGCAACTGAAAAACCATAAATTCTCACGGAATTTTTGTTTAAAATGTTGCTTGCAGAATCTATATTATATGGTAAGATACAAGTCTGACGACTATTTGCGGAGGGAGGGGGAGCCCGTGCTGTTCTGCTGCCCGGTCTGCGGCGGCGCTTTTCGCCGGGAGGGAGGCAGCCTCCTCTGCCCGGCGGGCCATTGCTTCGATTACGCGAAGCATGGTTATGTCAACCTCCTCCGATCCAACGCTTCCTCCGCCAAGCGCCACGGGGACGACCGGGCCATGCTGCTTGCCCGCCGGGATTTCCTGGACCGGGGGCACTACCGCCCGGTTCTGGCGGCCCTGCTGGAGCTGGCGCTGCCCCGCCTCCGGGCGGGGGACCGGGTGCTGGACCTGGGCTGCGGCGAGGGCTGGTACGCCCGGGGCCTGCTGGATGCCGCCGCGGCGACGGGAAAGCCCCTGTCCCTGGCCGGAGTGGATATTTCCAAGGAGGCCCTGCGTCTGGCGGCAAAGCGTCTGCCCGAGGCGGAGCTGGCCGTGGCCAGCGCAGCGCGGCTGCCCCTGCCCGAGGGGGGCTGTGAGCTGCTGCTGAATCTCTTTTCGCCCCTGGAGGCGGCGGAGTTCCGCCGGGTCCTGTCCCCGGAGGGGCGCCTCCTGCGGGCGGTGGTCCTGCCCGGCCACCTGCTGGAATTGAAGCAGGCGGTTTATGACCGGGCCTATGACAACCCGGAGCCCGCCACGGCCCTGGAGGGCTTTCGCCTCGCGGCGGAAAGGCGGGTCCTGGCCCCGCTGGAGCTTAAGGGGGAGGAAATCGGCTGGCTCTTTTCCATGACCCCTTATTATTACAAGACCTCCGCGGCGGACCAGGCAAAGCTGAAGGAGCTGAGCCGCCTCAGCACCCGGCTGGCCGTCGCCCTGCTGCTCTATGAGCGCGCGTGATTTTCCAAGAAACAAGGTGATCTGTTGAATATGAAGAAATCCCATGAGCTTGATATGACCGTCGGCTCCATTTTGCCGAAGCTGCTGCTTTTCGCCGTGCCGGTGATGCTCTCCGGCCTGCTGCAGCTGCTGTTCAACGCGGCGGACCTGGTGGTCGTCGGCCGCTTCGCGGGCAGCGAGCCCCTGGCCCAGGTGGGGGCCACGGGGGCCCTCATCAATCTGATCGTGAATCTGCTGATCGGCCTCGCCATCGGGGCCAACGTGACCCTGGCCCACTTCTACGGGGCCAAGGACCGGAAGGGCATCAGCGACACGGTGCATACCACGATCCTGCTGGCCGTCATCGGCGGCGTTCTCATCGGCGTGCTGGGCTTCGCCCTGGCCGCGCCCCTGCTGAAGCTCATGGGCACCCCGGACGATATTCTGGACGGGGCCGTGCTGTATATGCGCATCATCTTCGTGGGCGTGCCCGTCTCGGCCCTGTATAACTACGGCTCCGCCATCCTGCGGGCCGTGGGCGATACCCGCCGCCCCCTCTATTACCTGGCCGCCGCGGGCATTCTCAACGTGTTTTTGAATCTCTTTTTCGTCATCGTGCTGCATATGGCCGTGGCGGGCGTGGCCCTGGCGACGATCCTCTCCCAGGTGCTCAGCATGGTGCTGGTGCTGCGGGCCTTGATGAAGAGCGACGCGGACTATAAGCTGGAGCTGAAAAAGCTGCATATCAACGGCCCCATCCTGGGCCGCCTCCTGCGCATCGGCATGCCCGCGGGGCTCCAGGGCTGCGTCTTCTCTATCTCCAACGTGGTGATCCAGTCCGCCATCAACAGCTTCGGCACGGTCACCATTTCGGGGGTGACTGCCGCCAACAGCATCGACGGCTTCATGTTCTGCATCATGGACTCCTTCAACCAGACGGCCACCGCCGCCATCAGCCAGAACATGGGGGCCCGGGAATATGAGCGGGTGCACCGGGTGGTGCGCATCAGCACGATCATGGTGCTGGCTGTCGGGGCCGTCATGAGCGTGGCCTTCACGCTGCTGCGCTATGCCTTGGTCAGCATCTACGCCTCCGAGCCCGAGGTCATCGAGGTGGGCGCCCTCCGCCTGCTGATCACCACGCCCATCTACTTTACCTGCGGCCTCATGAACATGATGGCGGGCGTCAACCGTGGCCTGGGCTACTCCCTGCTGCCCACAACGGTCTCCCTTATCGGGGCCTGCCTCTTCCGCCTCATCTGGATCTGGACGATCTTCGCCGCGACGCCCACCTTCTTCGTCCTCTTTATCTCCTATCCCATCACCTGGACCATCACCGCCGCGGCGCACTACGTCTGCTACTTCGCCATCCGCAAGCGGGCCATGGAGAAAAACGAGGC
>CAMVOG010000110.1 GCA_947169005.1 uncultured Clostridia bacterium
GGCGAAGATCACCAGGGCCAGCCACTCGTTGCCGCTCTCCGTAAACCAGGGGATGATGGAGCAGAGCACCGTGCGGCCCGCCACAAAGGCGGAGGCCACATAGACCGTGAAGCTCACCAGGAAGATGACGGCGCAGACGATCTTCAGCGCCGGGCTCTGGCTGGCGAAGCGGTTGGTCAGATACTGGGGCAGGGTGATGGCGTCGCCGGAGGCCTTGGAGAAGCGCCGCAGCCGCCGGGCCACGAGGGCCCAGTTGGCGATGGTGCCCAATGCCAGGCCGATGCCGATCCACAGCTTGCCCATGCCGAAGGCCAGGAGGCTCCCGGGGAAGCCCATCAGCAGCCAGCCGGACATATCCGAGGCCTGGGCGCTCATGGCCGTGACCCAGGGGCCCATGCGCCGTCCGCCCAGGAAGTATTCCTTATCCGAGTTGTTCTTCGTTCTGGCGAAGAAATAGATGCCGATCACCAGGACAACGGC
Source organism: uncultured Clostridia bacterium (assembly GCA_947169005.1). Classification (GTDB taxonomy): domain Bacteria; phylum Bacillota; class Clostridia; order Oscillospirales; family Oscillospiraceae; genus RGIG6375. The sequence goes on from CAMVOG010000110.1 coordinate 481, forward strand.
AAAGTAGAGGATAAAGGCAAGCAATTCGCCGATATTCATGTTATTCGCCTCTTTTTCATTAATAATTCATATGATACCACAGAAAAAAAAGGGACGCAATAGAGAACGGAGTATAGACCGAGGTCTATACTCCGTTCTCTGTAAGTTTGCATTTCTATTGAAAAACAGCCGTTTTATAATAGACTGTCATTAAAACTCCCAGATGGACGAAAAATATTTTTTTGCCCATCCGGGAGTATACAGTATTTGCTCTGAACTCTGATCTCAGAACTCTGAACTCTTTTCCCCCCGCAGACGCCCCGGCAGCCGGGGCGTGACCTCCTTCGCGTAATTCTTCAGCGAGTAATCCCCCTCGCAGATGCACCAGTCGTAAAGCAGGGCCCGCTCACAGATGGCGTATAGCTTCGTGATCTCGTTCACGGGCAGGTCCGCCCGCAGCTCGCCCCGTTCCTGCCCCTCCGCCGCGATGCAGCGCAGGGCCTTGTAGTAGACCCGGTTGCGGTCCAGCAGGTGCTTGTCCCCCCGGGTGACGAGCTGGGTGGAATAGAGCTTCGCCAGCAGCTCCAGGGGCACGGTGTTTTCGATCACGGCGAAGAGCTCCGCGTTCAGGTACAGCAGCATCTCGAAGCGGTCCATCTCCGGGTCAATGCCTGCCAGCAGCTCCTCATACTTCTCGTCAAAGAGCAGGGAGAGGGTGCTGAGCAGGGCGTCCTTCCCCTCAAAATAGTGGTAGAAGCTGCCCTTGGAGGTGCCGGAGGCGCGGATGATATCGTCCACGGTGGTGTCGTCGTAGCCCTGCTCGTAGAAGAGCCGCCAGGCCGTCGTGACGATCTTCCGCTTGGTGGGGTTCTTGCTCTTCCCGGCCATTTCAGCGATTGAAGAGGCTCAGCAGCACGCCAGCCGCCACAGCGGAGCCGATGACGCCCGCCACGTTGGGGCCCATCGCGTGCATGAGCAGGAAGTTTTTCGGATTGGCCTTCTGCCCCACCTTCTGGGAGACGCGGGCCGCCATGGGTACCGCGGAGACGCCCGCCGAGCCGATCAGCGGGTTGATCTTCTCCTTGAGGAAGAGGTTCATGAGCTTCGCCAGCAGCACGCCGCCCGCGGAGCCGATGGCAAAGGCCAGCACGCCCAGCACCAGGATGAAGAGGGTCTGGGCCGTGAGAAAGGTCTCCGCCACGGCGGAGGCGCCCACGGAGAGGCCCAGGAGGATGGTGACGATGTTGCACAGGGCGTTCTGGGCCGTGTCGGAGAGGCGGTCCGTCAGGCCGGACTCCCGGAACAGGTTGCCCAGCATCAGCATGCCCACCAGGGGGATGGCGTCGGGCAGGATCAGCGCCACGATGATGGTGACGAAGATGGGGAAGAGGATCTTCTCCTTCTTGGACACGGGGCGGAGCTGCTTCATCACGATCTGCCGCTCCTTCTCCGTGGTCAGCAGCCGCATGATGGGGGGCTGGATCACGGGCACCAGGGCCATGTAGGAATAGGCCGCGATGGCGATAGCGCTCAGCAGATGGGGGGCCATCATGGTGGTGGTGAGAATGGCGGTGGGGCCGTCCGCGCCGCCGATGATGGCGATGGAGCCTGCCTCCTGCGCGTTGAAGCCCAGGAAGATGGCGCCGATGAAGGTGACGAAGATGCCAAGCTGGGCCGCCGCGCCCAGCAGCAGGGACTTGGGGTTGGCGATCAGCGGGCCGAAGTCCGTCATGGCGCCCACACCCATGAAGATCAGCGGGGGCAGAATGCCCATTTTGTTGAGGCTGTAGAAATAATAGAGGATGCCGCTGTGCTCCTCGGGATTGAAAATGGTAGAGCCGAAGAGGTTGGACAGCAGCATGCCCATGGCGATGGGCACCAGCAGCAGGGGCTCGAACTTGCGCCCGATGGCCAGATACAGCAGCACGCAGGCAATCACGACCATGATGAGGTTCCGCCAGTCGAACTGGGCGAGACCCGTGCTTTGGAGGAAGCGTACAATAGCGTCAAACATATTCGTTTCCCCTCCTTACAGCGCGATGAGCAGATCGCCGGTGTTCACGCTCGCGCCCTTGGTGACCGCGACGCGGGAGACCACCCCGTCCTGGGGGGCGACGATCTCGTTTTCCATCTTCATGGCCTCTAAGATCAGCAGCACGTCCCCGGCCTTCACCTTGTCCCCGGCCTTTACGTTGATGGCGAGGATGGTGCCCGGCATGGGGCTGGTGACGCCGCTCTCCCCGGCGGCGGGCGCCGCGGGAGCGGGAGCGGGAGCGGGGGCCGGAGCCGCAGCAGGCGCGGGAGCCGGCGCGGGAGCAGCGGGCACGGGGGCGTAGGTCGGGACGGGGACGGCCCCCAGCTCCTCGATCTCCACCACATAGGGGGTGCCGTTCACGGTGACCTTATAGCTCTTTCTCATTTGCGCTCTCCCCCTTCCCCGGTCTGCCGGATGCTGACCACCCGGAAGGGCTTGCCGTTTTCCATTTCACTCACCGCGCCGGTGATGGCGGCGGCGGTCTCCCCGTCGATCTGGGGGGCGGGGGCGTTCTCCTCCGCCTTTTTGCGCTCGCCGCGCTCCATCACGGCATGCATGATCTTGACCATGAACATGATGATGGCCAGCACCACCAGGCAGGTCCCGATCCCCAGCACCATGACGATCAGCGCGCCGGACAGCTTTTCGCCGCCGGACAAGGTTTCAAGCAGCGCGGGGTCCTGAAACTTCTCGATCAGGCTCAAGTCGATCCTCTCCTTCTTTTCGCGGGTTTTGTGGCTTTTTCTCGAACATGTTCATATCATACCCTATTTTTCGCCGCCCGTAAAGCGCTTTTTTGCGTTTTTGCGTGTTTTTTCGCGCAACAGGGCGCGGCTGTGGACTTTTTGTGCTGCGTGTGCTATCATGACGGCAAAAGGAGGGGTGGAGCGTGCTTGTTTACTTACAGATGCTGGAGACTGCGGAGGAAAAGGATAAATTCGCGCGGCTCTATACCCTCTGCCGTGGGAAGATGATGGCAGCCGCCATGCGGCTGCTCCGCAACCGGGAGGACGCGGAGGACGCCGTGCATCAGGCCTTTTTGGCTGTGCTTGAAAATTTCTCAAAAATATCGAACGTGGACTGTCCGCAAACGACGGCCTACGTCGTTATCATTACAGAGAGGAAGGCGCTGGACCTGCTTCGGGCCCGCTCCCGCCACCCGGAGGTGGAGCTGGACCCGGAGAAGCCGGGCCTGGCTGTGCCGCCCCCAGAGGGGGACGCGCTGGCGGCGGCGCTGGCCCGGCTGCCTGCCCGCTGCCGTGAGGCGCTACTGCTGCGCTATCGGCACGGCTACGGCACCGGGGAGCTGGCAAAGCTCTTCGGCATGAAGCGAGGCGCAGTACAGAAGCTGCTCTGGCGGGCCAAGGAGGCCCTTAAACGAGAGCTGGAAAAGGAGGGGGAGTCATGAGCCGCAAAAGTCTGAGCGGAAAAGAACTGCGCAGGGCCGCCGCCATGGTGGAGGCCGCCATGCTCTCCGCCCTGCCGGAGGCGGAAACGGCGTTTTCACCCGCCTTTGAGGAAAAAATGGCTCCGCTGCTGCGCCGGGCCAAGCGGCACGCCTCTGTCCGCCGCACCCTGCAGGCGGCGGCTGTCTTCTTCCTGGCCCTGCTGGCAGGGGCCACGGTCTATCTTGCCGCCGTCCCGGAGGCCCGCGCCTCCGTGGTAAGCTGGGTGAAGGATAGCTTCGTGGGGCGGACGGTCTTCCGCTTCAGCGGTGAGGAAGAGACGGGATCGCTCCCCAACTATCGCCCTACCTGGCTGCCCGAAGGCTTCGAGCTGGCGGAGGAGCATGATACCGAAACGATCCACACATCAATATATCGGGATAAAGATGGCGTAGTCATGATAATAAGATGGAATTCCATGTCGGATGGATCAGCCATGTCCATTACAGAGTTAGGCGAGAGCTATGAGAAAACGAGTGTTCAGATCAACGGAATGTACGGAGAAATGAGCATCTGTTCCAGCGGTGATGATACGAATTACCTATGGTGGATAGACGAAGAACATAATACATTCTTGTATTTAGAGACAGCAGAGGAGGAAACCATCATTTTGCACATAGCTGAGAGTATCATTTTGGAAGAATAGACAAAATAGGTAAATAATATCTTTTTGCTGTCCGGATTTGCACCTCCCCGTCGTTATCATTACAGAGGCGATTGAGAGGAATGGGTATTCAACAATATCATTAGTTACACCTTAAGGAGTGAATACAATGAAAAAAACTTATAAGTTGCTTATCATTCTCGGCGTGGTCATCGTCGTTCTGGCGGCGGTGGCCCTGGCCGCCACGCAGACCGATTGGTTCAGCCGCGGCGCGGCCCTGCGGGAGGCGCGGGAGGCTGCGGACGGCAGCCCGGTCCTGGCGGAATACCACGGCCATGAGGTGAGCCGGGCCATGGTCGACTATCAGCAGAAGCTGGCGGGTGGCCGCTCCGAGCGGGAGATCGTGGACACGATCCTGCGGGGCTATATGATGGTGGAGGAGGCGGAGGCCCGGGGCCTCGCCGCCACCCAGGAGGAGATCGACGAAATGGTGGAGGCTCCCCGCCAGGCCTATGAAAGCGGTGAAATGGGCGAGAACAACGTCCTGGACGAGTATTGCGCGGGTTTGGGCATCACGATCGAGGAATACTTCGCACAGCTCCGGGAGCAGGCCCCGGAAAACCTCGCCCACGCCAAGCTGCGGGACGCCCTTGCCCGTGAATACTGCGAGACCCACGGCCTGGAATACCGCCCCGGCGCGCAGTCCGACGAGGTGAACGCCGCCGTGGAAGCGGAGCTGGATAAGCTCTTTGAAGCGCACAAGGACGAGATCGTGTATTACTGAACGTGAATACAAACAGGGACGGCCTTGACCGATTGTGGGTCAACGCCGTCCCTGTTTTTTATATTGTCATTACGCAGGCCTCGCCGTATCCATCCATCAGATGGTCATGCGTGATGAACACCATGCTTTCTACCTTTGCCTGCGCCAGAAGCATCCTGTCAAAAGGATCGTTATGAGGAGGCGCATTCTCCACTCTGCGCAAACGGTTGACCGCAACAGCGTGGGTTTTGGTGATCGGCAGAGAGACCATGCTGGCTCTTTCGCAGCATTCCATGAGCAGCTCGCCCGAAACCGGCATTTTATCCGGCGCTTTCATGTGCTTCAGGCCAATCTCCCATACTGAGGCAGGGCTGTAATATATTTCGTTTTCGGGTGAATTGAGGATATCAAGTACCGATTTTGGCAGCTTTTCATCCGAGAACAGCGCCCAGATCAGAATGTGAGAATCCAGCAGATACCTCATGCGATCCCTCCGTTGAACATTTCACTGATCTCCGCATTCAGATCATCAAAATGCTCATCGAAATCCGCGTTGAAATGAATCAGCCCCTTGGATAAGCCCGTGCGCTTAAAGGGGCGAGGACTTTGCTCTTGGGCAACGGGCGTCATTCTTTGAAGCAGCTCCACTATGATACGGATATTGCTCTCAGGCTGCTGCTGCATCAATGCGTATGCTTCCTGGATCGGCGTCATCATCATCGCTCCCTTCGTAAGCAAGTAACGTTTGAATCATCATGAAAAGATCATAAAGCCGCGGCTGTGCCTTATCAGCTATAGTATATGCGAAAAAGCGGCGGCTTGCAAGGGAAAATTGTGTTTCACGCTTATCTCAACCCGACGCGGCGGCGCTGGTGGCTGTCGTGGAGCAGATCACGGCGCACATGGCCGCCTGCTGGGCGGCCACCATAGCCACGGTCCCCGCCAGGGCGGCGGCCTCCATGGGGCGGGCCCCCAGGTCCCCGTCCGCCGCCAGCATGGCCGCGTGGCTGAGCCGGGTCTTCTTGTCGATGCCGAAGATACTGCGATAGCCCCGGAGCCCCGCCAGGGCCCCGTCGATGGCCAGCACGTCCTCCACCGTGGAGGCGGGTTCCCGGTCCAGCACCGAGAGAGCCGCCAGGATGGGCAGCTCATAGTGCCTGCCGTAGCGCCGCCCCCGGGCGGTGAAGCCGTCATAGAGGGCCAGCAGGGCCTCCACCCGCCTGGCGCTGCCCCCTTCGCCCAGGCAAAGCACATGGGAGGCCGCCTGCACCGCGTTGGAGGAGGAAAAGCGCTCCTTCAAGGCCCGGTAGCTCTCCTCCATTTCCGCGACCAGCGCGTCCTCGGACTTGTCCGAGAAGGTCAGCAGCAGGGCGACAACGCTGTCCTCCGCCGAGGTGAGGAAGCGATGCTCCTCCTTCATGCGTTCGTAGAGGCTGCGCCCCGCCAGGGCCCGGCGCTCGGGATCGTCATTCGGGGCCATGTCCGCCAGGATCGCCGCCCCCAGGGCCAGGTACTCCGAGCGGTGGAAGCAGCCCTTTAAGGCCTCATAGTTCCGCAGGCTCCGGGCCAGCAGGGCCTCCGGCTCCCGGGAGGCGGCGAGCAGACTGATGAAGGCCAGCCGCCCCGTGCCCCGGAAGTTGGAAAAGGGCCCCGTTTCGTTCTTCAAAAGCTCCCGGGCCGCTTTCAGCCGCTCCTCCGTGGCCGTGAGGCCCCGGGCGGTGAAGATATTCGCGCAGACGGAGAGCAGCGTATCATATTCAAAGTGAAAGGTCGTGCGCAAAGCCTCCCGGTTGGCGGCAAAGGCTTCGCAAAGGCTCAGCAGTTCAGCGTTCATGGCGTTCTCCTTTCGTGCAGGGCCAGGGCCTCCAGCCCCAGGTCCAGCCCCAGGCGGACCGCCGCTCCGAGACGGAGGCGGGCGGCGCGGAGCCGGGGCTCCGGCTCCCGGAGGGGGTGAGTGTGATACCAGCGGTAAAAGGCGTCTCCCAGCGCCGCCAGGGCGCGGGCAGAGCGCGCGGGATCGGCGGAAGAAAAGGCCCCGGTCAGGCGGGCCAGGCAGCGCAGCAGTGCCCGCTCGGCCTCGTTCGTCAGCAGCCCGGCGGCCTCCGCCGCCACGATGGGGGCGGCCTGCTCCCGGGCCAGCAGGGTGCCCAGGCGGGCATAGGCATAGCGGACCCGATAAAGAGGTTTTTCCCCGTCCTGCCTTTCCACCAGCGCCGGGTCCGCCCCGAGGGCAAGCAGAAAGTCCGCCTCGGTCATGGGGCGGGCGGGGGCCGCGGCTTTCGCATCAAAGACTTGCAGGACCGCGGCGTACCAGCCTTCGCCCAGACGGAAATTCAGATAGCCCGGTCCCGCGGCCTCGGCGGAGGCAAAGAAGCTGCCCC
>CAMVOG010000111.1 GCA_947169005.1 uncultured Clostridia bacterium
GCTTTTTCACGGCCTTGGCGGAGGAGCTGGGGGCCGGGGAAAAGCGGGTGGAGGAGCTGCGGGCCTGCATCGAGAACAAGAGCTTCGCCGTGCTGGAAAACCTGCTGCGGGATTCCGCCTCCCCCGCGGCGGCCGCCCTGCGGCGGCTGGCCGTCCTTTTCGGCGGGGCGGAGATCCTGGCGGACGCCAGAAAATTGACAGAAAATGCCGCCGCTCTTGCAGCGCTGGATTATCTGGAGGGCATTTACCGGGAGCTGGCCGCCGCCGGGCTGGAAAAGTATCTGAGCTTCGATCTTGGCCTGGTCAGCGGACTGGATTATTATACGGGCCTCATCTTCCGGGGCTACGCGCCGGGGACCGGGGGCGTCATCGCCGCCGGCGGGCGCTATGACCGGCTGCTGAGCGATTTCGGCAAGGCCCTGCCCGCCACGGGCTTCGCCGTCTATGTGGACGCGCTGGTGGCCTGCCTGGACGGGGCCGAAACGGTGAAGACCGATACGCTCGTGCATTATGAGCAGGGCTGTCTGGGCGACGCCCTGGCGCTGCTGGCGGGCATGGAGGCCGGGCGCGCGGAGCTTTCCACCCATGAGTCCCTGGAGGACAGCCTGCGGGAGGCCCGGGCCAAGGGCTATTCCCGGCTGATCCGGGTCCGGCCCGGGGCCGCAGAGGAGGTGCTGCTGTAATGGAACAGCTCAAGATCGCCATTACCAAGGGGCGGCTGCTGGAGGATTCCATCGCCCTCTTCGAGCGGGCGGGCTACGACTGCGAGGCGCTGAAAAAGCCGGGCCGCCGTCTCATTCACCCCATCGGGGGCAGCCCCTTCGCCGGGGTGCTGGCCAAGGCCCCGGATGTGATCACCTATGTGGAGCACGGCGTCTGCGCCATGGGTATCGTGGGGCGGGACACCATTATGGAGCACAGCCACGATTTTTATGAGGTGCTGGACCTGGGCTTCGGCCGCTGCCGCTTCGCCCTGGCCGCCCCAAAGGACAAGGATTTTTACGCGGGGTACGAGACCAAGCGCATCGCCAGCAAGTACCCGAGGGTGGCGCACGACTACTTCCTTTCCAAGGGCATGGACGTGTCCGTCATCAAGATCGAGGGCAGCGTGGAGCTGGCGCCGCTGCTGGGCCTTGCGGACGCCATCGTGGACATCGTGGAGACGGGCAGCACCCTCAAGGCCAACGGCCTGGAGATCGTGGAGGAGGTTTGCAGCCTCTCGGCGCGGCTCATCGTCAACACGGCGGCCATGAAGCTTTATCGGGACGAAATTCTGGACTTTATCGAAAAATGCAGGGGGGCCATGACATGATCGAGATCACAAAGGCCGCGGCGGGCGCCGAGCGGGAGCTGGCCGAGGCCCTGCGCCGCCGGAAGGGCGCCGTGAACGAAAAAATCAGTCAGACCGTGGCGGCCATCATGGCCGACGTGCGGGAAAACGGCTACCAGGCCGTGAAAAAATATTCGCTGGAGCTGGACGGGGCCGAGCCCCGGGAGCTGAGCCGCGCGGAGCTGGAGGCGGCCCGGGACCGCTGCGATGCGAAGCTGGTGGCGGCTATGGAGCGCTCCGCCGCCAATATCCGCGCCTACCAGGAGAAGCTGCTGCCCCAGACCAAGGTCTGGGAGACCGAGGCGGGCACTCTGGGCCAGCTTGTCCGGGGCCTCACCCGCGTGGGCGTATACGTCCCCGGCGGCGCGGCGGCCTATCCCTCCTCGCTGCTCATGACGGCGGTGCCCGCCCGGGTGGCCGGGGTGGAGGAGATCGTGTTGGTCACGCCCCCCACGAAGAATCTGAGCGACGCGGTCATGGCCGCCGCCCTCATCGCGGGGGTGGACCGGGTCATCGCCGTGGGCGGGGCCCAGGCCGTGGCCGCCCTCACCTACGGGGCGGGCTTCATCCCCCGGGTGGATAAGCTGGTGGGCCCCGGCAACGCCTTCGTGGCCGCCGCCAAGCGCATGGCCTTCGGGGAGCTGGATATCGACATGGTGGCCGGCCCCTCCGAGGTGCTGGTCATTGCGGACGGGACGGCAAACCCCGTCTGGGCCGCGGCGGACCTGCTGAGCCAGGCGGAGCATGATCCCCTGGCCGCCGCCGTGCTGGTGACGGATTCGGAGCCCTTTGCCCGGGCCGTGGCGGAGGAGCTGGGAGATCATCGAGCGCTCCCTCACGGATTACGGGGCTCTCATCGTCTGCGAGGACCTGGAGCGGGCCGCGGCTATGGCCAACGAGATCGCCCCGGAGCACCTGGAAATTCTGACGGCGGAGCCGGAAAAGCTGCTGCCGAAGATCAGAAACGCCGGGGCCATCTTCCTGGGCCCGAACAGCCCGGAGCCCCTGGGGGACTATATGGCGGGCCCCAGCCACGTCCTGCCCACCTCCGGCACCGCCCGCTTCTTCTCCCCACTGTCCGTGGACAGCTTTTTGAAGCGGACGAGCCTCATTTCCTATAAAAAGGAAGCGTTGGAGGCCGTCAGCGACGATATCATCCGCTTTGCCGAGAGCGAGGGCCTCACGGCCCACGCGAATTCGATCAAGGTGCGGTTTGCGGAGTGAGCGAAGCTCACTTGCCCACATGACCGCCGCAGGCGGGCATATATCGCATACGCGAAGCGCGTATATATCGCTGCCGCGCCCGGCGCGGCAATATCGCATTTGCCGTGAGGCAAATATATCGTTTTCAGCGATATTCCGTCTTAGCAGACGGAGCGATATTCGCCCCTCGCGGGGCGAGGGAATGGGAGAGAATACGGAATGCAGAGAAAGACGATCAGAGAGCTTGCCATTGAATTAACCGTCGAAGTTACAGAGGCCTGTGATGGAATCAAGGGGCGTTCCGTTTATGTAAATCAACTGCTTCGATCATGCTCCTCTATCGGCGCTAACAGCCATGAAGCTAAATATGCGCAAAGCAGAGCGGATTTTATTCATAAGTTGGAAATTGCCTTGAAGGAATGCTACGAGACGGAGTATTGGCTTGAGATCCTTTACAAGGTTCATGCATTTGACGAAAAACAGTTTGAGCGATTTTACAGAAAGAGCGGAAATATACGAAGAATGCTGATCGCATCCATCACAACAGCGAAAAGCAATGATGAGGGCGTGAAGTCGAATAGCGATATTCCGTCTTAGCAGACGGAGCGATATTCGCCCCTCACGGGGCGAGCGATATTTGCCCTTATGGGCAAACGATATTTGCCCCTTGCGGGGCAAGAGATCGCGTCCTGCGGACGCGAGAAGGGAGGAGCCACCCATGCGACAAGCGAAGATCGAGCGCGAAACCAAGGAAACCGCCATCAAGCTGCTTCTCAACCTGGACGGCGGCGAGGTGAAGGTGGATACCGGCATCGGCTTCTTTGACCATATGCTGACGGCCCTGTTTTTCTATGCGGGCTTCGGGGCCCTGCTCACCGTCAGGGGGGACCTGCAGGTGGACGGGCACCACACGGTAGAGGACACGGGAATCGCCGTCGGCCAGGCCATCAAGGAGGCCTGTGGGGACAAAAAGGGCATCGTCCGCTTTGCCCACAAATACGTCCCCATGGACGAGGCCCTCTGCTTCACGGCCCTGGATTTCAGCGGCCGGGCCTTCCTGCATTTCGACGCCCCCATGCCCCAGGAGCGCATCGGGGACTACGATTCCTGCCTCACGGAGGAGTTCATGCGGGCCCTGGCCTTCAACGCGGGCCTCACCCTGCATCAGCGCTGTGAGTACGGCGTGAACGCCCACCACATCACCGAGGCCCTGTTCAAGTCCCTGGGCCTGGCCATGAAGGAGGCCCTGCGGGTGGAGGGGGAGCGCGTGGTTTCCACGAAGGGTGTGCTGGTATGATCGGCATCATCGACTACGGGGCCGGGAACCTCATGAGCGTGTCCAACGCCCTGGGCTACCTGGGGCTGGAGCATTGCGTCAGCCGGGAGGCGGCGGCCCTGGCCGCCTGCGACAAGCTGATTTTGCCGGGGGTGGGGGCCTTCCCCTACGCCATGCGCAGCCTGCGGGAGGCGGGCCTGGTGGACTTTATCCGGGAGGAGACCGCCCAAGGGAAACCCCTTTTGGGCATCTGCCTGGGCATGCAGATGCTTTTTGACGACTCCGACGAGCTGGAGCCCTGCGGGGGCCTGGGGCTGATCCCCGGCCACGTCACCCGCATCCGGACGGAGGAGAAGCTGCCCTGTATCGGCTGGAACGCCTTAAAGTACCACAACCCCTGCGCTCTGCTCAGGGGCGTGGAGGAGGGGGCTTACGTCTACTTTGTCCACAGCTTCTGCGGACACCCCGAGCGGGCGGAGGACCTGGCTGCCACGGCGGATTACGGCGAGGCGGTCACGGCCCTGGTTGCCCGGGGAACGGTCTTTGGGGCCCAGTTCCACCCGGAAAAGAGCGGGGACGTGGGCCTAACCATGCTGAAAAACTTTGGAGAGCTGTAATATGACGATCTTACCTGCCATTGATTTGAAGGACGGCCGCTGCGTGCGGCTCTATAAGGGCGATTTCGACACCGTGCATCAGGTGGCGGAGGACCCGCTGGAGGTTGCCCGCCGCTTCCGGAAGGCGGGGGCCGCGTGTATGCACGTGGTTGACCTGGACGGAGCCAGGTCCGGCCAGCGGAAAAACGCCGCCATCGTCCGCGCCCTCTGCGAGGGCTCCGGCCTGCGGGTGGAGCTGGGGGGCGGCCTGCGGACCATGGCGGATCTGGAGGCCATGGACGAGCTGGGCGTCTGGCGCTTCATCATCGGCTCCGCCGCCGTGTCGGACCCGGAGCTGGTGCGCGCCGCCGCGGAGCGCTTCGGCAGCGAGCGGGTGGCCGTGGGCATCGACGCGAAGAACGGCAGGGTCCGAACCCACGGCTGGGTGGAGGATTCGGGGCTGGACGCCCTGGACTTCGCCGGGCAGATGGAGGCCCTGGGAGCAGGGACCCTCATCTTCACGGACATTGACCGGGACGGGACCCTGGCGGGCCCGCCCCTGGAGAGCTTAAAGCGGCTTTGCGCCGCCGTTTCCTGCGGCGTGGTGGCCAGCGGCGGCGTGGCAAAGCTCGAGGATGTCGCCGCCATCAAGGAGACCGGCGCGGCGGGGGCCATCATCGGCAAGGCCTACTACGCCGGGACGATTGATCTGGCGGAAGCGGTGCGGATAGCGGAAGAAGATTGAAGATTGAAGTTGAAAGATTGAAGTTGAAAGATTAAAGTTGAAAGATTAAAGATTAAAGATTGAAGATTGAAGATTGAAGATTAAAGATTGAAGATTAAAGATTAAAGCGCCCGATGCTTTAAACTTTAAACTTTTTAAACTTTAAACTGTTTGAGCTTTAAACTGTTACGCGACAAAGGAGCGTATTCTATGCTTGCAAAACGGATCATACCCTGCCTGGACGTGAAGGACGGGCGGGTGGTGAAGGGCGTCAACTTCGTGGGCCTGCGGGACGCGGGGGACCCGGTGGAGCTGGCGGCCCATTACAGCGCCCAGGGGGCGGACGAGATCGTCTTCCTGGACATCACGGCCACCCACGAGGGGCGCAAAACCGTGGTGGACATGCTGCGGCGGACGGCGGAGCGGGTCTTCGTGCCCCTGGCCGTGGGCGGCGGCATCCGCACGGTGGAGGACTTCACCGAGCTGCTGCGGGCCGGGGCGGACAAGATCTCCGTCAACTCCGCCGCGGTGCGGGACCCCTCGCTCATCACCCGGGCGGCGGAGAAATTCGGCAGCCAGTGCGTGGTGACGGCCATCGACGCCAAGCGCCGCCCCGAGGGAGGCTATGAGGTCTATCTCAACGGGGGCCGCCTCCCCACGGGCATCGACGCCGTGGAATGGGCGGTGAAGGCCGAGAGCCTGGGGGCCGGTGAAATTTTGCTCACCAGCATGGACGCGGACGGGACCAAGGCGGGCTTTGACCTGGCCATGACCCGGGCAGTCGCCGACGCCGTGGGCATCCCCGTCATCGCCAGCGGCGGCTGCGGGACCCTGGCCCATTTTGCCGAGGCCTTTACCGAGGCCCACGCCGACGCCGCCCTGGCCGCCAGCCTCTTCCACTACGGCGAGCTGACGATCAGCGAGGTCAAGGACTATCTGCGCGGGCAGAGCATCCCGGTGCGGTAAAGCTGCCGGTTATGCCTGCCGGGCCGGGATTTGTGAGGACCATAGTATGAGAAAGTATCGATCGGGCGCTGCCGCGCTGTTGCTGCTTATTCTGGCGGGCGGTCTGCTCCTTTGCGGATGCCGGGGGAACGCAGACGACAGCCGTCATATCGTGTATGAAGATATGAAGGAGTCCTTTGACAAGTCGGGGCTGCTCTCGGCCAATATCGGCCTTTTCTCCAGGACGGAGACGGATGGGTCCGTTTCCTATGGCGAGGGCGGCAGCGGCGTGATCTTTAAGCGGGATGGGAATACCTACTACGCCCTGACGGCGGCGCATGTGGTCAGCGTGGAGGGCGCGGAGCTGCTCGTTTATACAGTCAATACCGAAATGAAGACCGAGGAGATTCCCGGAGTGACCATCAACGTGCTGTCCCCCGAGGTCTACGATACGATGTATGCAGCGGAAGCCGTATACGTCAGCGCAAGAGATGATTTGGCTGTCGTCCGTTTTTCCGCGAATGAGGAGCTGGCCGTGGTCACGATTGCCGATGCGGACCCCCGGAAAGGGGACCGCATCCTGTGCGTTGGCAATCCGCAGAACGACTGGTTCGCGCTGTCGTATGGCGAGGTCACTTCGGGTATGGAAAGCTTCGGTGAAGCGCAGGGCTTTCCGAGCAACGTCATGAGACACAGCGCCTATATACAGGTCGGAAGCAGCGGAGGCGCGGCGTTGAATGAGCAGATGCAGCTCGTCGGCACCGTCCCCGGAGGGTCATTCTCCCTTGACGGAAAGACCTTCAGATTCGGGGTCCTGATCCCGGCCGGCGAGATAAAGCTGTGTCTGGATGAATGGAATCGGCAATGAGAGAAAACACGCCGCAGGCGGTCATCACTCCGAAGGATGCACCCCCCGGACCAGATCGGACCGCTGACAAATCGGGATTTGTGAGGATGATATGGAATGACAATCTACGATATCTCGCAGGAGGTTTTCGGCTGCCAGGTATATCCCGGAGACCCGGCGCCGGAAAGAAGCGTGCTTTCTTCCATGGAAAAAGGCAACCTGTACAATCTGACAGCTTTTAAGATGTGTGCGCATAACGGCACGCACGTGGATGCGCCATTTCATTTTCTTAAGGCTGGAAAAACAATTGATACCATAAGTCTTGAAGCCTTTGTCGGGCCAGCTTCTGTTATGGAGCATCACGGGATTGTCGCCAGCCATGACGCAATGGAGATTTATGAAAAATCGAGAGATCGTGACCCGGAAGCGGCAAAACGAATTCTGATCAAGGGAGACGCGGTGGTTTCCCCGGAAGCAGCAAAGGTCTTTGCCTCCAAGGGAATTCTGCTGCTGGGGAACGAATCGCAGACTGTCGGCCCGGAAGACGCGCCGATGGAAGTACATCTGATCCTGCTGGGCGCTGGCGTTGTATTGCTTGAAGGCATCCGATTGGCAGAGGTTGAGGAAGGCAGATATTTTTTAAGCGCAGCGCCGTTGAATCTATCCGGAGCGGATGGTTCTCCGTGCAGAGCTTTTTTGATCGCTGAC
>CAMVOG010000112.1 GCA_947169005.1 uncultured Clostridia bacterium
TCAGCGGAGGTAATATCCACTACCTCCTGCTGGCTCCACAGCAGGGCGTGGCCCAGCATGGTCTTGAAATCCGCCAGGGAGTTCATGACCGCGCTGTCAAAGTTGCTTTTGGGCACGTAGGTGAGGGTCTTTTCCCGGTCAAAGACCACGGCTTCGCCGCAGACCAGCAGATAGACCTCCTCCTTGTCCTTGATCCTGTCGATAAGCTCATTCATGGTGATCGCCATAGCGCTCCGTCCTTTCCTTTGGCACAGCTATAGAATAGCACTTTCTTTATGGAAAAGATAGCGCAAAAACGGCCAAGGGGACGTTGCGCAGGCAACATTTTCTTTCGTATACAAAAGAGAGAGCTGCGAGAGTGCAAATTTTATCAAAAATACACCTCGACAAAGAGGATAAAAGAGTTTATAATCATTCCATTATTCTGAATGTTTATTCATTTAGGAGGTCCCGCCATGAAAAAGCCTTTCGTGAGCTATGAGCAGCTCAAGGAGATTACCAAGACTTATTCCACCCCCTTCCATCTCTACGACGAGAAGGGCATCCGGGAGAACGCCCGCCGTCTGCGGGCTGCCTTCGCCTGGAACAAGGGATATAAAGAATATTTCGCCGTCAAGGCGACCCCCAATCCCTCCATCATCAACATTCTCCGGGAGGAGGGCTGCGGCGTGGACTGCTCCTCTCTCACAGAGCTGATGCTGGCCGAGCGCTGCAGCTGCCGGGGGGACGATATCATGTTCTCCTCCAACGCCACCCCCGCCGAGGAGTTCAGGAAGGCACGGGAGCTGGACGCCCAGATCAACCTGGACGATTTCACCCACATTGACTTTCTGGAGAAGGTCTGCGGCATTCCGGAGAAGATCTGCTGCCGCTACAATCCCGGCGGCACCTTCGACATTGAGAACCAGATCATGGATCGCCCCGGCGAGGCCAAGTACGGCATGACCAAGGAGCAGTTGATCGAGGCCTTCCGCATCCTCAAGGCCAAGGGCGTCAAGGAATTCGGCATCCACGCTTTCCTGGCCTCCAACGTGCTGTCCAATTACTATTATCCCGCTCTGGCCGGGGTTCTCTTCGAGACGGCGGTGGAGCTCAAGGAGCTGACGGGGGCCCACATCGGCTTCATCAACCTCTCCGGCGGCATCGGCATCCCGTACCGCCCCGACGAGAAGGAAAACGATATCTTCGCTATCGGCGAGGGCGTTCGCCAGAAGTTTGAAAAGATCCTGGTGCCCGCCGGCATGGGAGACGTGGCCATCTATACGGAACTGGGCCGCTATATGCTGGGCCCCTACGGCTGCCTGGTGTCCACCGCCATCCACGAGAAGCACATCTACAAGGAGTACATCGGCCTGGATTCCTGCGCCGTGGATCTGATCCGGCCCGCCATGTACGGGGCCTATCATCACGTGACGGTCTCCGGCAAGGAGGACGCCCCCTGCGACCATATCTACGACATCACGGGCTCCCTCTGTGAGAACAACGATAAGTTCGCCATCGACCGGAAGCTGCCCAAGATCGACGTGGGGGACCTCATCATCATCCACGACTCCGGCGCCCACGGCTACGCCATGGGCTATAACTACAACGGCAAGCTGAAAAGCAAGGAACTGCTGCTCTGCGAGGACGGCAGCGTCCGCATGATCCGCCGGGCCGAGACCCCGGAGGACTATTTTGCCACGCTGGAGTTTTAGGCATTTCAGGGCTCAGGGAACAGGGCTCAGGGAACAGGAAACGCAGAACTCCATCCAAGTTTTTCTTGCTTTTTTTCCCGCGCTGGTGTAAAATGAACCATCAAACGAGGCAATGGCGTCCCGGAGGGTTGCCGTTGCCTCTTTTCGGTTGAGGAAAAGGGGATATGACAATGAACGTAAGCGAAATTTTCGGCAGCAACGTGTTCAGCGAGTCCGTCATGCGGGAAAGGCTCCCCAAAAAGGTCTTCGCTGAGGTCATGGACGTGATGCGCAACGGCGGCCAGCTCAGCATGGCCTCCGCCGACGTGGTGGCCAACGAAATGAAGGATTGGGCCGTGGAGAAGGGCGCTACCCATTACACCCACTGGTTCCAGCCTCTCAACGGGGTCACGGCGGAGAAGCACGATTCCTTCCTCACCCGGCCCGTGGAAGGGAAGACCCTCCTGCAGCTCTCCGGCAAGCAGCTCATCATGGGCGAGCCGGACGCCTCCTCTTTCCCCACCGGCGGCCTGCGCGCCACCCACTACGCCCGGGGCTACACGGCCTGGGATATCACCTCTCCCGCCTTCGTCAAGGAGCAGGCGGCGGGCGTGATCCTCTGCATCCCCACGGTCTTTATCTCCTACACCGGCGAGGCCCTGGACCAGAAGACGCCGCTGCTGCGCTCCATGGAGGCCATCAATCACGAGGCCCTGCGCATCGTGCGCCTCTTCGGGGACACGAGGGCCAAGCAGGTGGTCCCCGCGGTAGGGCCCGAGCAGGAGTATTTCCTGGTGGACAAGCAGAAATACTTAAAGCGCCGGGACCTCATATACACCGGGCGGACCCTCTTCGGCGCCCCGGCTCCCAAGGGCCAGGAGCTGGAGGATCAGTATTACGGCTCCATCCGGGAGCGGGTGGGTTCCTATATGAAGGATCTGAACGAGCAGCTCTGGAAAATGGGCATCACCGCCACCACCCAGCATAACGAGGTGGCCCCCGCACAGCACGAAATGGCCCCCATCTACACCACCGCCAACATCGCCGTGGACAACAATCAGCTCGCCATGGAGACCATGAAGCGGGTAGCGACCCAGCACGGCCTGGTCTGCCTGCTGCATGAAAAGCCCTACGCGGGCGTCAACGGCAGCGGCAAGCACAACAACTGGTCCATCAATACCGACACGGGGGAGAACCTGCTGGATCCCGGCGACGAGCCCGGCAAGAACCTGCGCTTCCTCCTGGTGCTGGCCTGCATGATGAAGGCCATCGACGTTCACGCCGACCTGCTGCGCGAATCCGCCGCCAACGTGGGCAATGACCGCCGCCTGGGCGCGGACGAGGCGCCCCCCGCCATCATCTCCATGTTCCTGGGGGATCAGTTGGAGGACGTGGTGGAGCAGATCGTAAAGAGCGGCGCGGCGGACGTGAGCAAGAAGGGCGGCACCCTGGATACGGGCGTTTCCATCCTGCCCGTGCTGAATAAGGATGCCACGGACCGCAACCGTACCTCTCCCTTTGCCTTCACCGGCAATAAGTTTGAGTTCCGCATGGTGGGCTCCTCCGACTCCATCGCCGCCGCCAACACGACGCTGAACGCCGTGGTGGCCGAGGCCTTCTCCGAGGCGGCGGACGCCCTGGAGGGCGCGGAAGACTTCGAGACGGCGGCCAGGCAGCTCATCGCCCGCCTCATGAAGGAGCATCAGCGCATCATCTTCAACGGCAACGGCTACTCCGCCGAATGGGCGAAGGAGGCGGAGCGCCGGGGCCTGCCTAATCTCAAGGCCATGGTGGACACCATTCCGGCCCTGACCACGGAAAAGTCCGTCCGCCTTTTTGAGCGCTTCCACATCTACACCCAGGCGGAGCTGGAAAGCCGCGCCGAGATCAAATACGAGACCTACGCCAAGACCATCAACATCGAGGCCCAGACCATGATCCATATGGCAGGCAAGCACTATGTGCCCGTGGGCGTTTCCTACACGGGTCAGCTTGCCCGCGCCGTGGCGGAGATCGAGGCCGTGGGCGCCGACGCCTCTGTACAGCGGGAGCTGCTGGCGGAATGCTCCGCCCGCCTTAAGGAGACCAAGGAGGCGCTGAAAAAGCTCATGGCCGACGTGGACCGGGTGAATAAAATGACCGACGTGGTGGCTATGGCCCACGCTTTTCGGAACGAAATCGTTCCCGACATGGCCGCCCTCCGCGCCCCTGTGGACGCGATGGAGCTGATCGTGGACAAGAAGGAATGGCCCGTGCCGACCTATGGCGATCTGATGTTTGAGGTGTGAGGCAGGGAGCAGGGAACAGGGAACAGGGAACAGGTACACTCAGTACTCAGTACTCAGGACTCAGGCTGTGAACACCAAGGAGCGGAGGAGAGAAACACATGGATGAAATTGATATGAAACGAATTGCGGAAGACGCCGTTGAAACGTCGAAACAGTTTGACGGCTTGAAATTGGATTACTCTCTCGATTCCTTGAATGACCTTGAAGACATGATCCAGTACTTCCGGGATTTGAACCGCAAAGGAAAATTGAGTGAAACGGGCGCATGGGATCTCGCTGTGATGTCCGGCGCATATATGGGCGAGGTATTGCTTAGAGGAGAGCTGGGCGAAAGAGGGTATTCCTGGCAAATGAATAATAACGGTCTTCCGGTCGTTATGGATCAAACCCACCGAAACGCTATCAGTCCACTCTCCAAAATTCACAAAAAACTGTTGAATACGCAAGAAGGCAGCGACGAGGAAGGCACCGTAATGGCTTATTATCAGACATTTCTTTTGCTGCTGACCCAATATCCTTCAAAATAATATTTAGGAATAACATAATGACAGAGGACAAATCCTTAACTGCCTTATCTGCCATCTTAAACCATTATGATGAATTTCAGCGTATCGCGCTGGATCTCGAGTGGCAGGAGGTCCAGGATTCATATATTCTAATCGGACAAGGTCAGGGTGAAAAAGCCAGCTTTTATCTGTGTTCTTTTCCGAATAATTATCTTGAAGAGCACATGAGCGAAGCCTTTGTTTAAGCAGTTTTGGCCAATCTTGCGTCGTTTAATGAATGGGAAAAGGACTTTTGGATTATGCCCAGGTCAGAGCGAATGCAATGTTTGACCGTTCCGGGCGATCTTTACAGCTATGAGACAAAGGTGGAGAAAGTATTGATGGAACCTTTGTCCCCGTCCGATTTTCTGAAGAGAGTAAAAGAAGAAATCCATTGGCTGAAATTCGATCTGGAGGATCATCCGAAGTTCATGGAAGTGATCCATAACGGAAAATCTTTTTTCATTGGAGAAAACACGGACGATTACTTTCCACAGGAGCGCTATATATCCGTTTCCTCCAATTCCTTGCTGTTGATAAACTGCTGGTTTGGGGATTGAGCCCAAGGAGAAATCAATATGAACGGTTCATCTAATTACGGATTCATTAAGGTCGCGGCGGCCTCGCCGCGTGTGACGGTGTCGGACTGCGTGGCCAATGCCGCCGCCATCGTGGATATGATTGAAAAAGCGGCGGGGGAGGGCGTGAAGGTCCTCTGCCTGCCGGAGCTCTGCCTCACCGGGGCCACCTGCGGGGACCTTTTTCGCCAAGCCGCCCTCCTGGACGCGGCGGGGGAGGCGCTGCTCACGGTCACGGAGGCCACGGTGGGGAAGGATATGCTGGTCTGCGTGGGCCTGCCCGTGGCCCAGCGGGGCCGGATCTATAACTGCGCAGCCCTTCTCTTCGAAGGGGAGGTCAAGGCCCTTGTGCCCAAAAAACGGCCCGCGGGTTACGCCGAGCGCTGCTTCGCTCCCGCCCCTGCGGAGGGAGACTCGGTCTCCCTGGGCGGCTCGCTGCTCTGGTTTTCCCCCAACGGGGCTATGGAGCATCTGCCTTTGGGCCCGGAGGGAGCCTCCTTCCCCGGCCTGCGCGTAGCCCTGCTGCAGGAGGGCGAGGCCGACGGGGAGGCGACGCTGCTGCTCCGTCCCTTTGCCGCGCCGGAGTTAGTCGGCGCGGCCGCCCGGCGGCGGGAGGACTTCTGCGCCCGGTCCCGCGCCCTGCACGCCGCCATCGTGGCGGCCGGTGCGGGGGTGGGCGAATCCACCACGGATTTCGTCTTTTCCGGCCACTGCATGATTGCGGAAAACGGAGCGCTCCTGGCGGAAAACGCGCCCTTCACGGGCGGCCTCGTCACGGCGGACGCGGATATTGAGCGCCTGCTCCACGAGCGGCAGGCGGCGCCGCTTTTCGCCCCGGCCCCGCAGCCGGAGGCGGCCTGCTACTTCCAGTTCCAAAGCGTGGAAAACCGCTTTGCCCGTCCCGTCCCACCCTCGCCCTTCGTGCCGGAGGACCTGGCGGAGCAGGAGGAACGCTGCGCCGCCATCCTCTCCATCCAGGCCGTGGGCATGCAGCGGCGGCTGGAGCATACCCGCTGCCAGTGCCCCGTGCTGGGCATTTCCGGCGGGCTGGATTCCACCCTGGCCCTGCTGGTCACGGTGCGGGCAGCGGACCGCATGGGCCTCGCCCGCGAGAAGATCCTTGCTGTCACCATGCCCGGCTTCGGCACCACGGTGCGCACTCGTTCCAACGCTGAGATCCTCTGCGAGCGGTTGGGCGTGAGCTTCATGACCGTGCCGATCACCGAGGCCGTGGGCGTCCATTTCCGGGACATCGGACAGGATGCGGCAAAATACGACGTGACCTTTGAGAACGCCCAGGCCCGGGAGCGGACACAGATCCTCATGGACCTGGCGAATCAGCGGGGCGGCCTTGTGGTGGGCACCGGGGACCTTTCGGAGCTGGCCCTGGGCTGGGCCACCTACAACGGGGACCATATGTCCATGTACGACGTGAACGGCGGCGTCCCCAAGACGCTGGTGCGCTGCCTCGTGGCCTATGAGGCGGCCCATACGGAGGATGCGGCGCTCGCCGAGGCCCTGCGCGGTATCCTGGACACCCCCGTCAGCCCGGAGCTGCTGCCGCCCGAGAACGGGGACATTTCCCAGAAGACCGAAAACATCGTGGGCCCCTATGAGCTGCACGACTTTTTCCTCTATTATCTGCTGCGCTGGGGCTTCGGGCCTAAAAAGCTTCTCTTTCTGGCGGAGCATGCCTTCGCCGGGCAGTATGAACGTGAGACGATCAAGGGCTGGCTGCGCATGTTCCTGCGGCGCTTCTTCGCCCAGCAGTTCAAGCGTTCCTGCCTCTCGGACGGCCCCGCCGTGGGCTCCGTGGGCCTCTCGCCCCGGGGCGGCTGGAATATGCCCAGCGACGCCGTCGCCTCCATCTGGCTTGCAGAGCTGGAGGACAATGCATAATTCATAATTCATAATGCATAATTGCTGAGTTCTGAGTACTAATTCCTGAGTCCTGAGTACTGAACCACCCCCTCCCCGCGTATACTGGAGCGGTATACACGGGGAGGTGTTTTTTATGAGAAGATGCTGCGGAAAAAGGGGCAAGATGGGGCTGGCGCTGCTGGCCCTGGGGGTGGTGGTGATCCTGGCGCTGATCCTGCCGCCGGGCTTCTGGCTCTTCGCCGCCGGAGCCCTGCTCATCGCCGCGGGTATATGGCTGTTGAGGGGGTAGCAGGGCGCAGGAAACAGGGGACAGGGCTCGGGGCGTCCCTAAATACGAATCTGCCCCGGCATATCCCTCTGTCGCCCGGCATATACATAGGCTGAAATCCAACTTGTCCAAAGGAGTGCATACGCATGGAGATCAGCTTGAAGCAGGAAACGCTGGAATATTACGCGAAGATCATGGAAACGGAACTGGCCAGAGAGGAGACGGCGGAGACCATCGTGCCCGATACGCTGCCGGACGTGGTCTCTGTGGCGGACGCGGACGCCTCCGTCTGGCTCCGGTCCAAGGAGGTCACGGAGGGACGATTGACGATAAACGCCCTCGTGGCGGGCACGGTCCTCTACCGTGGCGGGGACGG
>CAMVOG010000113.1 GCA_947169005.1 uncultured Clostridia bacterium
CTCCATGCCCGCGGCCCGGGCCGTGTCCAGCAGCCAGTCCATATTGGCGTTGATGGTGGTCAGCAGCAGCCGCTTGCCCGCCAGCCTGGGCCGCAGCAGGGCCAGCTCCTCCTCAAAGCGGCGCTCCTCCGCCTCCACGATGGGGCGCACGGCCCCGGCGCAGCCGAAGAAGTCCCCGATCCGCTCCAGAAAGGAGGCCGTCTCCCGGAAGCCCACGGGCAGGCAGCCCTCGAAGAAGCGGCAGCCGTAGGTTTTTTCCAGCCAGCCTTGCAGGGCCCGGTTGTCCGCCCCGTCGGAGGCCAGGATATTCAGCGGCGCGGCCGGCAGGTTCCGCAGCTCCGCCGCCGTGGCGTCCCCCAGGAAGCGGCAGTTCACGGCGACGCCCATGGCCCCCAGCAGGTCCCGGATCGTGCGGAAATTCACATCCAGGTTGTTCATCACGCCCGTTTCCCCGATGATGTTCACGCATTTGTCCCGGGGCGGGGCCTTGCGGTCAATGAGCCGCTCCGCCAGGCTGTGCAGGCAGAGCTCAATGCCCTGCATATAGTCGCCGTTGATATCCCCGTCCGCCTCCAGGACGATCACGGGGCAGTCCGCCGTCCCCATGGCCTCCAGGGAGCGGGCGTCGTCCCCGATGATGCCGCTGACGCAGGAGGTGATGACGATCACCGCGCCGGGGGAGCGGGAGAGGGCGGCGGCAACGGACTGGCGCAGCTTGTCCAGCCCGCCGAAGACCGCCTCCGCCTGGCCGATCTCGGTGCATTCAAAGTTGGGGCTGATGGCCGAGGGCATGAGGATACCCCGGCTGAACAGATTCTTCCGCCCGGGGGAGGAGATGTTCTGCCAGGTGTAGAAGGCGCAGGTCCGGGGAGAGTGGGCGATGACCACCGCGTCCGTCAGATGGATGGCGGTGGTGGCTGCCCCATTGAAGGCGCAGCCGTAGAGGGGCGGGCGCTTCCCGTCGGGCCGCGCCGCTTCCGTAAGAGGCGCTTTCTCCGGCCCGGCGGCACGGCCTCCAGTTCCTCGTCCGTGAGGGGCCGCGCCTCATAGAGCGGCAACTCCCCGCAGATGCGCTCCGCCAGGGCCGCAAAAACGGCACATTCCGCTTCGTCCTCGCCCAGCTCCATCACCGTGCGTTTTTTCGCCTCCGCCCGGGCGAAGGCCTCGCTCCTGGGCACCCGGGCCACGATGGGCAGGCCCACGGCACTGGCGAAGCGCTCCACCCGCGCCTCCTCGTCGTCCAGGGCCCGGGCGTTGAGAATGACGCCCGCCACGCGCTTTTCCCGGTCCCCGTCGAAATTGCGCACGCCCCGCAGAATGTTGTTGGCGGCGTAGAGGGCCATGAACTCCCCGCTGGTCACGAGAAATATGGCGTCGGCGTACTCCCGGCGGATGGGCACGGCGAAGCCGCCGCAGACCACGTCCCCCAGCACGTCGTAAACCACGATATCCCGGCTCTCCTTTACGTGGCTGCGCTCCAGAAACTCAAAGGCCGTGATGATGCCGCGGCCCGCGCAGCCCACGCCGGGCCGGGGCCCGCCGGCCTCCACGCAGTCCACGCCGCAGGCGCCCCGGCGCAGAACGGCCTCCAGCCGCTGCTCCTCCTTTGGCGTCTCCCGCAGATAATCCAGCACCGTGGGCAGGCTCTCCCCGCCCATCAGCAGCCGGGTCGAATCGTGCTTCGGATCGCAGCCGATCTGCAGCACCCGCCGCCCCGTCTTCGCCAGGGCCACGGACAGATTGGCGCTGACGGTGGATTTCCCGATGCCGCCCTTGCCGTAAACCGCGATCTCCAGCCGCGCATGCTCCGGCATGGTCAAGACCTCCTTTTGTTTTTTCTTCATTATAGGCAGTTCTCAGGCCGTTTGCAAGAACTTGCACCGTAGACAAACAAAAAAGATGGGGAATTGCACTTTGGGGCCATATATGTTTCTTTTGACGGATGGGCCCTGCTGTGTTATACTGATGAAAAACACAAGGAGGCCAAGACTATGGCAAAAATCAGCATCGGCAAGACCGGGCTCAGCGTGGAGAAGACTGGCTTCGGGGCCCTGCCCATCCAGCGCGTGACGAAGGAGGAGGCCGTGCGCCTCCTGCGCATGGCCTACGACGGGGGCATGGAGTATTTTGACACCGCCCGGGCCTATACGGACAGTGAGGAGAAGCTGGGCGAGGCCTTTAAGGGCATGCGGGACAAGGTCGTGATCGCCACCAAGACCATGGCCACGAAGGTGGAGGATTTCTGGGCCCAGCTCGAAACGAGCCTGCGCCTTTTGCAGACGGACTATATCGACATTTACCAGTTCCATAATCCCCGGCAATGTCCCAGGCCCGGGGACGGGACGGGACTTTACGAGGCCATGGAGGAGGCGAAGAAGCAGGGCAAGATCCGCTTCATCGGCATCACCAACCATCGCCCCGACACGGCGGCGGAGGCCATTGCCTCCGGCCTTTACGAGACCCTGCAGTATCCCTTCAACTACCTCTGCACCGACGTGGAGATGCAGCTGATGAAGGACACCGTCGCGGCGGGCATGGGCTTTATCTGCATGAAGGCCATGTCCGGCGGCCTCCTGTCCAGCGCGAAGGCCTCCGCCGCCTGGCTGGAGCAGTACCCCGTTATTCCCATCTGGGGCGTCCAGCGGGAGGAGGAGCTGCAAGAGTTCCTGGGCTATATGGAGGCGCCCCCGGCCCTCACGCCGGAGCTGGAGGAGCTCATTAAGGCGGACCGGGAGAGCCTGCAGGGAAATTTCTGCCGCGCCTGCGGCTACTGCATGCCCACCTGCCCCCAGCATATCCAGATCAACACCGCCGCCCGCATGTCCCTGCTGTTGCGCCGGGCACCCACGGAAATGAACCTGGGGGAAGCGGGGCAGAAGATCATGGCCCAGGCCGAGACCTGCATCGACTGCGGCGTCTGCAAGACCAAGTGTCCCTACGGCCTCGACACCCCGGCCCTTCTCAAGCGCAACTGCAAGGACTACCGGGAGGTCCTGGCCGGCAAGCCCATTCTGCCAAAGAACTTTTGATTCAGTACTCAGTACTCAGTACTTAGTACTCAGTACCAGTGCCGAGTACGCAGGAGGCTCAGACTATGCCATACAGCCGCAAAACGAAGGAGGACCGCCCGGTCCTGGCCCTTTGCTATGACTTTGACCGCACCCTTTCCCCCGACGATATGCAGGCCCAGGGCTATATCCAGTCCGTGGGCTATGACGTGGAGCGCTTCTGGCAGGAATCCAACGCCCTGGCCGCCGCAAACGACATGGACGGCAACCTGGCCTATATGTACAAGATGGTGCGGGAGGCGGAAGGCAATCTGATCCTCAACCGGAAGGCCCTGGCGGACTACGGGGCCCAGGTAAAGCTCTATCCCGGCGCGGCGGAGTGGTTTGAGCGCGTCCGCCGGATCGGGGCGGAACAGGGGGTGCTGATCGAGCATTACATCATCTCCTCCGGCCTGAAAGAAATGATCGAGGGCACCGCCGTCGCCCGGGCCGGGGCCTTCGAGCGGGTCTACGCCAGCTCCTTCCTCTACAACGAGCGGGGCGTGGCCATCTGGCCAGCCCAGGTGGTGAATTACACCAATAAGACCCAGTTCCTTTTCCGCATTTCCAAGGGCGTGCTGGACGTGAACGACCCCGGCGTCAACGACTATTTTCCACAGGAGGAGATCCGCGTCCCCTTCCGCAACATGGTTTATATCGGGGACAGCGACACGGATATTCCCTGCATGAAGCTGGTCAATTCCTACGGCGGCCACTCCGTCGGCGTCTACGACCCCGCCCGGGCGGACAAGAGCAAGGTCTATAAGATGATGCGGGATAACCGCATCCGCTACTTTGCCCCCGCCGACTATACCGAGGGCTCCGAGCTGGAGCGCCTGGTCCGGGCCATCATCGACAAGACCGTGGCCTTCGAGCGCCTGGAAAACGAGCATGTCAGCGATCTGCGGGAAACGCGGGAGACAGGCTGCAGGGAAGAGAAATATTAAAAAATAAGGAGGCGGCACCGTGACCGACTATGTAAAGGAAATGCGCAAGCTTGTGGGCCACAGGCCCCTCATCCTCTGCGGCGCTTCCGTCCTCTGCCTGGACGGGGCCGGGCGCGTCCTCCTGGGGCGGCGCGCCGATAATCACCTTTGGTCCTACGCGGGCGGCGCGCTGGAGCTGGACGAGGTGGTGGAGGACTGCGCCAGGCGGGAGCTCTATGAGGAAATGGGCCTCGCCGCTGAGGAGCTGGAGTTCTTCTTCGTCAATTCCGGCCCCGAGGCCCACTACGTGTACCCCAACGGCGACGAGGTCTCCAATTTCGAGATCGATTTCCTATGCCGCCGCTGGCAGGGCGAGCCCCGCCCCCTGGACGGGGAAATGGAGGAGCTGCGCTTCTTCGCTCTGGACGAGATCGACCTTACCCAGGTCTGCCCGCCAAACCGCCGGGTGCTGAAGAGGCTGATGGAGACGAGGATGTAGGAAGGAGGCAGATCCATGACTGTCATCTTTGATATGGACGGCCTCATGTTTGATACTGAGCGGCTTTTCATTGACGCGTGGGACTATGCTGGAGAAAAAGTAGGGATCGGCAAGGCAGGCTATATGGTGGTGAAAACTCTCGGCATGAATGGGGCTGCCACCTCTGCTGCGCTGGAAGCAGAGTTTGGTCCCTGCTTTGACCGGGAAGGTTTAAGAAAGTATGAGATAGAATATCTGAGAGACTATTATGAAGCCTATGGGACCCCTGTCAAAAAGGGGTTATACAGCCTCTTGAATTACCTTACCGACCAAGGTGCGATGTTGGCAGTGGCCTCTTCCTCGTCACGTCAAACAGTCCTGCGCCATTTAAAGGGCACGGGCTTAGAGGGAACTTTTCCCGTCCTTGTTTGCGGGGATATGATCTCACGTTCCAAGCCGGACCCGGAGATTTATCTTACCGCCTGCGCTCTGCTGGGGGCGGAACCGTCGGAGGTTTATGCCTTGGAGGATTCCCAAAACGGGCTGTTGGCTGCCCATCGGGCTGGCTGCAGACCGCTCATGGTGCCGGATCTTTGGCTGCCGGACGAAGAGACGGAGCGGATCCTTTGCGGCAGATTCGAGGACTTGGACCAGGTCCAGGAGTTTTTTGAAGCCTCGGAAAGGAACAATGTGTAAGCGGATCATGGAACGGAGAAGAACATGGATAAAGAACGTCTGTCTTTTGCGGTATGTTTGATTAATGAAGCAGCTCAGGTATGGGGCATCCTGCCCAGCCAGGTTTATAAGCGTCTAAACAGCGTTGGGTATTTTGAAAGATATTTGATCCCTCATTACGATGTGCTGCATACACAAGGAATGCGTTATCTAATTGACGACGCAGAGGAATACCTTGTCCGAAGGGAGCAAAGAGCATGATTGTTTACCATGGATCGACAGTTGAAGTGTCTGCTCCGGATGTTTTCCACTCCCACCACTCCCTTGATTTCGGCAAAGGCTTTTATGTTACTACCGTGTGGGAGCAGGCTGTGCGCTGGGCCAAGAGAAGGGCAGACCTCTTTGGAACAGACCTGGCCATTGTCAATCGCTATGAGTTGAAGGAGTTCACGCCTCAGATAATGGTTATGCGCTTTGACGAGGATATGGGGGCCTGGCTGGATTTTGTCTGCAGATGCAGAGACGGTGCACCGGATTACGAAAAGTATGATGTGATCGTTGGCAAGGTGGCTGATGACAGAGTCTACCGGGTCGTGGATATGTACAAAAGCGGAATATGGGATAAGGAACGTGCGCTGAAGGAGATCAAGGCCTATGAGGGTTATGATCAAATGGCCTTTATCAGTCAGGAGGCGCTTGAGTCCTCTTTGCGCTTTATCGGAAGCATTGAGGTGTGATATGATCGACGAGAAACTGCTTGAAAAAGACTATAGGGAAAGGCTGGAGGAAAACCTGATTGCTTTTCTTGCTGAACAGAATGCCCTTACGTATGAGGAGGCAATGGAACTCTATTACGGCAGCCGCCTTGCGGATAAAATTGGTGAAGGGCGGTTTGGCGTACAGTATTTAGATATTAAAGTGCTGGCGGAGCTTTTGAAAGAAACAGAACCGGAATTGTTTGCCGGTGGGGAGAAAGGAACTATGCCATGACCATTGACCTTGCTCCCTTTGTGGAGCGGATGCGCCCCAAGGGGCTATTGAGCGTGATCGTCGAGCGGGACGGGGAGCGGGAGCAGTTTTTCTCCGAGCCGGATATCCGCCGCAACCTCTATTCCGCCAGCAAAAGCTATACCTCCGTGGCCGTGGGTATCGCGGTGGGGGAGGGGCTGCTGTCCCTGGACGAGAAGCTGACGGAGGCCTTTCGGGGCCGTCTGCCCGCAAAGCCGGATGATAACCTGCAAAAGGCCACGGTGCGGGACCTTCTGACCATGTGCCTGGGGCAGAAGGAAGCCTGTCTCATGGGCGCGGACCGGGGGAGCATCCCCACGGAGGATTGGGCCCGTTACGCCCTGTCCAGGCCCTTTGACTGCGCCCCGGGAGAGAAATTCGTTTACAACAACGCGGGCCCCTACCTGGCGGGCCTTCTGGTGCAGGAGCGGGCGGGGGAGGATCTGATCGCCTATCTGACGCCCCGTTTCTTCAAGCCCCTGGGCATCCGCCGCACGGTCTGGGAGGTGGACCCCCTGGGCAATACCTTCGGCGCGGGCGGCCTCTTCCTCAGCCACGGGGAATTCCACAAGCTGGGGCAGCTCTGGCTGAACGGGGGCCGCTGGGAGGGTCGGCAGCTGCTGGACCCAGCCTGGGTCCGGGAAAGCAGCCGCAAGCAGGTGGAAAACGGACTGGACGGTTACGGCTACCTCATCTGGCGGGGCCGGGGCGATTCCTATATGGCCCAAGGTAAATACTGCCAGATCTGCGCCGTCTACCCGGAAAAAAACGCCGTGATCTCCGTTATGGCCGAGTGCCGGGACGAGATGGAAATGCACCGGGCCCTCTACAAAGAGCTGGTCCCCCAGCTGTGAGAGGAGAGAGTTGTCTTAGCCTTTGAAAGCTCAGCGCCTTATGGTGTTGGGCTTTTCTTTTCTCCGGCCTGCGCAATAATACTTTTCACCGTTCCGCTTTTCATTTTATAGTTGCCTAATAAAGAGAAAAATGGTAAAATAAAAAATTGGAAGTATCTGCCCGCTGTGGGCAGTAAGGAGAGGGGCGCAAGGAATGGAGCGACTCAGTCACAGCCCGGAGGAGACCGAACGCGTGGGCGCGGAGCTGGCGGCGACGCTGGCCCCCGGCGCGGTCCTGGCCCTGTTCGGGGACCTGGGAGCGGGGAAGACTGCCTTTGTCCGGGGCCTGGCCCGGGGCCTGGGCATCGACTTTCCCGTGTCGAGCCCTACCTTTAATATCGTCAACGAATACCCCGGCCCCGTGCCCCTGTTCCACTTTGACCTCTATCGTCTTTCGGGCGCTGAGGAGCTTTACGACCTGGGCTGGGAGGAATACCTGGACCGGGGAGGCGTCGTGGCCGTGGAGTGGAGCGAGCGGGCCCCGGAGGCCTTTCCCGCCGGTACCCTGCGCGTCCCCCTGGAGAAGACGGGTGAGC
>CAMVOG010000114.1 GCA_947169005.1 uncultured Clostridia bacterium
CCGCCCGGCTCTGGGGGGCGGAGCATACTTTTTTCTCCGTCAACGGCTCCACCGGCGGCGTCCTGGCCGCCGTTTTTGCCGCCCTGGGGGAGGGGGACCGGGTCCTCTGCGCCCGCAACTGCCACCGCTCGGTCTACCACGCCCTTTCCCTGCGGCGGGCCCGGGTGGAATATCTTTACGGCGAGGCGGAGCCGCTGACGGGGTCCGCCTGCCTCCTCACGCCCCAAAGGGTAGAGGCGGCCCTAAAAAAATGGCCCGACGCCCGGGCCGTGATCGTCACGAGCCCCTCCTATGAGGGCGTCACCCTGGACCTGGCCGCCATTGCGGAGGCCGCGCACAAAAACGGGGTCCTGCTGCTTGTGGACGAGGCTCATGGGGCCCACCTGGGCTTTCACCCGGCCTTTCCCCAAGGGGCCGTGGCCGCGGGGGCCGATCTCACGGTGCAGAGCCTCCATAAGACCCTGCCCAGCCTCACCCAGACCGCCGTCCTGCACATTCAAGGGGGGCGCGTGAGCCCGGATGCCGTGCAAAGGGCCCTGGACGTTTTCGAGACCTCCAGCCCCTCCTATCTGCTGCTGGCCTCCATCGACGGCTGTGTGGACCTGTTGGAGCGGGAGGGGGAGGCCCTATTCAAGCGCTGGGCAGAGGCCCTGGCGGAGTTCTCCGCCTCTTTGCGTTTGGCAAAGCTCACGCGGCTCCAAGGCGTCCCCGCGGGCTTTGCCCTGGACCCCTCCAAGCTCCTTTTCTCCACACGGGGCACCGACTGCACGGGGCCCGCGCTGCTGGAGCTATTGCGGCAAAGCGGCGTGGAGTGCGAGATGGCGGGGCCCGACTACGTCCTGGCCATGACGGGCCTGGGGGACACCCCGGAAAACCTTACCGCCCTGGCCAGGGCTCTCACGGAAACGGAAAAACGCATCCGCCGTCTGCCGCTTCGCTGCGGCGGCGGGTTGGGGGAGAAGCGGCCTCCGCTCACCCTCCCCAGGACGGAAAAGTGCCTGGAGACCTGGGAGGCCGAGGCCCTGCCCGCTGAGGCCGTCCCCCTGGACCGGGCCGCTGGCCGCGTCGCCGCCGAGACGATCTGGACTTATCCCCCCGGCATCCCGCTGCTGCTGCCGGGCGAGCAGGTCCCGGAGGGGCTGCCGGAGCTGTTGGCCTCTCTTACTGCCCACGGCATCCGGACGCGGAAAAGCCGATCCGCAGAGCGAAATGAGATTCAATGCGCAATTGTCACGGCCTACAGATAAATCAATCAGAAAGTGAGGATTCCTTTCATGAAAAAAGTTGTTTTGCTGCCAATGCTGCTGGCCCTGCTCATGGCCCTTTCCGCCTGCGCCGCCGCGCCGAAGCAGCCCGCCGGAACCGGCTATGAGGGGATCGACGTGGCCTCCCCCGAATGGATCGGGACGCTTGACGCGGCAAAGGACGCACAGCAAATGCTGGTTGTGGCGGCCTTCAGTGAAGATGCCAACGACGCCTGGATTTCCCTGCACGAAAAGCAGAGCGACGGAAGCTGGCACATGCTTATGACCACGCCGGGCTTTATCGGGAAAAACGGCCTCGGCAAGACCAAAGAGGGAGACGGTAAAACGCCTACGGGCGTATTTCACTTCAACCGCGCCTTCGGCATCGCGGACGACCCCGGCTGTGCCATCCCTTACGTCAAGGTCGATCAGGATACCTACTGGTCGGGCGACCCGCGGGAGGGCTTTCATTACAACGAGCTGGTCAGCCTCAAGGATCTGCCCGGCCTTGATCTGGAAAGCGGAGATTCAGAGCATATCAGTGAGTACATCTACCACTATCAGTACTGTCTGAACATCAGCTATAACGAAGACTGCGTTCCCGGCTTGGGCTCCGCCATCTTCCTGCACTGCTTCGGCCCCGCGCGGCCCTTTACGGGCGGCTGCGTTTCCATCCCGGAGGAGTGCATGAAATACGTGATGCAGCAGGTCGATGAAAATACGGCGGTAGTGATCGATTCCTATGAGACGCTGGCCGGAAGCGATACCTGGCCCAGCAGCACCTGGCCGCAGGTCAGATAAGCGAGGATGGGCGCGGAAAAGTCCGGCAACAGAGAAGAGACAATTCCGTGTGTAGTTTCTTCCGCCTATACCTTAAATAAAAGATGACAGGACTTGTGGTGAACGATATGCTGTATATAATGCGACACGGAAAGACCGAATGGAATGAACTTCACAAGCTGCAAGGACGAACCGATATTCCCTTGAATGAAAACGGGCGTTCCATGGCTAAAGCAGCCCATGATGAATATATGAATATCCATTTTGATCTGTGCTTTACATCACCGCTTAAGCGAGCAACGGAAACCGCGGAGATCGTATTGCGGGGAAGAGACATTCCCATAATAACAGATGACAGACTTGCGGAAATGTCATTTGGCGCGTATGAAGGGCTGGAAAACTCCTTTCAAATACCAGACTGCCCGATCAACGCCCTCTTCAAAGACCCCGCATCCTATACGGAATCTGTTGGCGGCGTTGAATCCTTTGAAGAACTGTTTGCCCGAATAGACAGCTTCCTGTCTGACGTGGTTTTGGCCGATGCGTACTTAAGAAAAGATATCCTGATTGTTGGACACGGAGCATTCAATTCGGCTTTCATCTGTCGGCTGAAACAGCTCCCGATATCGGCGCTATGGAGTAGTGGCGTTGAACAATGCAAGCTGCTGCGCCTGCTGTAGTTGCACATTGCTGAATATGATGAAACATAAATATTTCAACTTTACCCTTCTCCCCGCGATCTTTGCCCTGGCCTGGCCCACCATGCTGGAGCAGATCATGCAGACCCTGGTGCAGTATGTGGACACGGCCATGGTGGGCTCCCTGGGCACCACTGCCGTGGCCGCCATCGGCTCCACCTCTACGGTGAACTGGCTGGTCAGCGGCACGGTGGCGGCCTTCGGCGTGGGCTTCCTGGCCTATATCTCCCAGCGCCTGGGGGCGGGGGAGACGGAAAAGGCCCGCCGGGCGGCGGCTCAGTCGGTGCTGGCCGTGCTGGTGACGGGGGGCGTCTTCATGGCGCTGACCCTCTCTCTCAGCGGCCTGGTGCCCGCCTGGATGCAGGTGGAGCCGTCCATCCGCCCCCTGGCCTCCCGCTATTTCTTCATCGTCTACCTGCCCATGCTGCCCCGGGCTGCCAGCATCATTTTCGGCACGGTCCTGCGGGCGGCGGGGGACACCAGGACCCCCATGAAGCTGGGCCTGCTGGTGAATCTCATCAACCTCGTATTGAACTTCCTGCTTATTTACCCCAGCCGTACCGTGACGCTCCTGGGCCTGGAGCTGCCCCTCTGGGGCGCGGACCTGGGCGTGGTGGGGGCGGCGGTTGCCAGCGCGGTCTCCTTCGTTGTGGGCGGCGTGCTCATTACCGTGGCCCTCTGGCGTCATCCTGCCGTCTCACCCAAGGGCTTCTCCCTGCGGCCGGAGGCGGAGGTTTTGAAGCCCTGTCTCCGGGTCGCTCTGCCCAATATGCTCCAGCGCTTCGGCACCAGCCTGGGCTACGTGGCCTTTGCCTCCATGATCAACGCCCTGGGCGAGGTGGCCACGGCGGCCCATACGGTGGCGAATACCGTGGAGTCCGCCTTTTATATCCCCGGCTACGGTATGCAGGCCGCTGCCGCAACCCTGACGGGCAACGCCATCGGCGCCCGGGACCCGGAGCGCCGCCGGGACACCTCCCGGCTGATCCTGCTTCTGGAGGTGGGCATGATGCTCCTCTCCGGCGGGCTGCTCTTTGCCTTCGCCCCGGGCCTGGTTTCCATTTTCAGCAGCGACGCCGCCGTGATCCTCCTGGGCTCCACGGTCCTGCGCATGGTGGCCTGCTCCGAGCCCTTCTATGGGGTCTGCGTGGTGGTGGAGGGTATGCTCCAGGGAGCGGGGAAGACGGTCCTGCCCTTCATTTTCAACCTCTGCGGCATGTGGGGCGTGCGCATCCTGGGCACCTTCATCGCCACCCACTTCTTCGGAGGCGGCCTCGTTGCCGCCTGGGCCTGCATGATCGGGCATAACCTGCTGCTCTTTGCGCTGTACGTGGGGTATTATCGAAAACTCAATGCCCGCCCCTTGACTACAATTCAATAATTCGATATAATTCTTTATTATTCATCGCCATCAAAGGGGGGAGGCGCGTGACCCGCAAGCTGCGGCTGAGTCCGGTGCAGACCATTGCCCTGGGCTTCATTGCCATCATCCTCCTTGGCTCCCTGCTTTTGAGCCTGCCCTTTGCCCAGCGGGCGGGGCGTCCGCCGCTTCCCTGGCTGGACGCGCTCTTTACCGCCGCCTCCGCCACCTGCGTGACGGGGCTCGTGGCGGCGGACACCTGGAGCCAGTTCAGTCTGGCGGGCCAGGTGATCCTCCTGGTTCTGATCCAGATCGGCGGGCTGGGCTTCATGTCCTTTGCCATGATCCTGACCCTGGCCCTGGGCCGCCGCCTGGGCCTGCGGGGGCGCTCCATTCTGATGGAGTCCGTCAGCTCCCTGCAGATCGGCGGGGTGGAGGGCCTGGTGCGCCACATCCTGCTGGGGACGGCCATCGTGGAGGGGAGCGGAGCCCTTCTGCTCTGCTTTGCCTTCGTGCCGCGCTTCGGCTTCTGGCGGGGCCTCTGGTACGGCGTCTTTCACGCCGTTTCTGCCTTCTGCAACGCGGGCTTTGACCTCATGGGCAGCCTGGAGCCCTATTCCTCGCTGACCCTGTTTCGGGACGACGTGCTTGTAAACCTCGTCGTCATGGCGTTGATCGTCATTGGCGGCGTGGGCTTTCTCGTTTGGGAGGACCTGCGGAAGCACGGGCTTCGCTTCTCCCGTTATATGCTGCATACCAGGCTGATGCTCACGGCCTCCGCGGCACTGATCCTGCTGCCCGCCCTGGTGCTTTTCCTTTCGGAGAAGGACGCCTCCATGGCGGGGCTGAACGTGGGCCAGCGCATCCTGGCCTCCCTGTTCCAATCCGTCTCCGCCAGGACTGCGGGCTTCAATACCGTTCCACTGGACAGGCTCAGCGGAGGCGGGGCGCTGATGATGACGGTGCTGATGACCGTGGGCGCCGGGGCGGGCTCCACCGCCGGCGGCGTGAAGGTGACGACCTTTGTGATCGTGCTGCTCTATGTATGGGCCTTCATCCGGGGGCGCTCGGATGTAGAGGTCTTTGGCCGCCGCCTGGACGAGGGGCAGATGCGCCGGGCCTTCTGCGCGCTGTGCTTTTTCGTCACCCTGGCGCTGCTGTCAAGCCTTTTGCTGATGCTGCTGCAGCCCCTGCCCATGCAGGATGTGTTCTTTGAGGTCTTTTCCGCCGTGGGCACGGTGGGGCTTTCCACCGGGATCACCCGGGGGCTTGTCCCTTTGTCGAAGCTGCTGCTGATTGTGCTCATGTATATGGGGCGCATGGGCAGCATCACGGTGGTCATGGCCGTCGCGGAGAAGAAAAACGCGCGGATCATGAAGCCTGTGGAAAAGATCGTGATCGGATAGGAGGGAAAAGGTTGAAAACGATGAAGACCATGCTGGTGATCGGCCTCGGCCGCTTTGGGCGGCACCTGGCCTTTTCCCTCACGGACCTGGGCTGCCAGGTCATGGCCATTGATAAGGACGAGGACCTGGTGGAAGAGGCTGCCGAGCGGGTGGAGGACGCCCGCATCGCGGACTGCACCGACGAGGCGGTTTTGAAGACCGTTGACGTGGAGAGCTTCGACTGCTGCTTCGTCTGCATCGGGCAGGATTTCCTGGCCGCTATGGAGATCACCTCCCTGCTGAAGGAGGAGGGGGCCCGCCGCATAGTCGTCAAGGCCGGCAGTGAGCGCCACGCCAATCTGCTTTTGAAGATCGGGGCGGATGAGATCATCTATCCCGAGCGGGATATGGCCCGCACCTCCGCCGTGCGCTATGCCACCGACAATACCCTGGGCAGCTTTGAGCTGGGCGAGGAGTATGCCATCTTTGAAATATCGCCTCCGGAAAGCTGGCTGGGCAAGACCGTTGCCGAGCTGAACGTCCGCCGCAAATACGACGTGAACGTGATCGGCATTCGCC
The DNA here is from genome assembly GCA_947169005.1 of uncultured Clostridia bacterium. Classification (GTDB taxonomy): domain Bacteria; phylum Bacillota; class Clostridia; order Oscillospirales; family Oscillospiraceae; genus RGIG6375. Next base: position 6,047 of record CAMVOG010000114.1, read on the forward strand.
GGGAGGGGAAGGTGGCTCCCATCACCAGCGGCGACTTCGTTTTCAGCGAGGGGCAGACGCTGCTGCTGGCGGGGGAGAAAAAAGCCCTTCTGCGGCTGGCGGAAAGAGGGTGATTGCGTGTTTGAAGGCTTCTCTGACGAAACCATTGATTTCCTCTGGGACCTGCGCTTCAATAATGAGCGGCCCTGGTTCAACGCCCATAAGGAGACTTACCAGCGCACGCTGTGGGAGCCCTTTCGCGCCTTGGCCGGGGAGGTTTACGACGCCTTCACCGCCGCTCATCCAAAGGAACTGCTGAATCTGCGGGTCAGCCGCATTTACCGGGACGCCCGCCGCCTCTTCGGCCGGGGGCCCTACAAGGACCACCTGTGGTTTTCCATCTCCCTGGACCCTCACGAGATGGACGGCCGCCCCGTCTTCTGGTTTGAGCTGAATCCCGAGCGCTACCTCTTCGGCCTGGGGGCCTATTCCCCCCACCCCGAGCTGATGGAGCGCTTTCGGCAGGAGCTGGACGGCAGGCCCCGGTCCTTCGTGACCCTGGCGAATCGGCTGGCGCGGCAGGAGCGCTTCACCCTGGGCGGGGAGGAGTACGCCCGCAAAAAGGGCGAGGCCAGGCCTCCGCTGGACGCCTGGTACAACCGCCGGAATATTGACATTTTCTGCTCCCGGGAGCCGGACGCCCTGCTGAAAAGCCCGGCCCTCAAGGATGAAGTATTGGAGGGCTTTGAGTTCCTCTATCCCTATTACAGTTATTTTTCCCGCTTGGCGGACAGGATTTAACAAGCAAGGAGAGAATCAAACAATGGAACGTACCATGATCCGGGACATTTACGCCGCCGAGGAGCTTTTCGGCGGCAAGACCATTACCGTGGGCGGCTGGGCCCGCAGCATCCGGGACAGCAAGGCCTTCGGCTTCATCGACCTGAACGACGGAAGCTGCTTCAAGAATCTCCAGGTGGTCTTCGAGCGGGAGAAGCTCGAGAACTATGACGAGATCGCCAAACAGAATATCGGGGCCGCCGTGGTGGTGACGGGTGTGCTGACGCTGACCCCCGGCTCCAAGCAGCCCTTTGAGCTGAAGGCCGCCGCCATCCGCGTGGAGGGCACCTCCACCCCCGACTACCCCCTGCAGAAGAAGCGCCACACCGTGGAGTTCCTGCGGGAGCAGGCCTATCTGCGCCCCCGCACGAATCTCTTTTCCGCCGTGTTCCGCGTGCGCAGCGAGGTGGCCTTCGCCATCCACAGCTTTTTCCATGAGCGGGGCTTCGTCTACGTCCATACCCCGCTGATCACGGGCTCCGACGCCGAGGGCGCGGGCGAAATGTTCCGCGTGACCACCATCGACCCCGCCGATCCCCCCCGCAAGGAGGACGGCAGCATCGACTGGAGCCAGGACTTCTTCGGCCGCAGCACCAACCTCACCGTTTCCGGCCAGCTGGAGGGCGAGACCTACGCCATGGCCTTCGGCAATATCTATACCTTCGGCC
>CAMVOG010000115.1 GCA_947169005.1 uncultured Clostridia bacterium
GGACTGCATCCCCTCCGGGCAGCGGATCGACGAGAGCATAGAGGCTGCGGCCCTCGCGGAGCTCGTCAACGCCTTTTTGGAGGCCTTGCCCCAGACGGAGCGCCGTGTCTTTCTGCGCCGCTACTGGTACTTTGATTCCGTCCGCGATATCGCCTCCCGCTTCGGCTTCAGCGAAGGAAAGGTCAAAATGATGCTAAAGCGCGCGCGGGACAAGCTCCGCGCGCAGCTGGAAAAGGAGGACGTATGGATATGAGCGCCGAAAAGCTCCGGGAGGCCATCGGCGAGGCGCGGGATGACTTCATCCTTGACGCGGCGGCGCCGGTCAGGAAGACGCGCGCCCCGCTTCGATGGGCGGCCCTGGCTGCCTGCCTCTGCCTTGTGATCGCGGGCACGCTGTTCGTCTTGCACAGGTCTGAGCCGGGCGTAACGGATTCCGGTCTGTCGGCAGCGGAGCCCCATGAAGAGCTCAGTCTGAGAGAACAGGAGCTTCCCAAACCCGAGGAGGAAACCATACGGGATCAGCCGGAGACGGAGCAGGAGACCGTCCTGCCCGCGACGGCGGAGCGGGAGACCGCTTCCGAGCCCGTCGGCGTCACGATCCCCGCCATGGTGCTGCCGGAGCCGGAGCCAAACGTAGAGATGGACATGATAGGACTTCTCGTCTATCAAGGCGGGGTCTATACCCAGGCGGAATCCTATTACGGCGACGAGGCCGAGGCCGTCGAGCCGCTGCTGGGCGAATACCTGGGGGAGGCCGTCGGCAGCATCAGCGAATGGTCAAAGCAGGACGAGTATACAAAGGAGTTTGCCTCTACCTATTCCGGGCCGGTCTACGCGGTGAAGGGCTATGATACGGATTTCCGCCTCTGCATCCGACTGATGGGCGCAGATGAGAATGATCGGCCCCAGCTTTGGCTCCAGTTTCTGGAACGGCTGAACGGCATTACGCTTTCCGGTGGAGAGGACCTCTTTGAGAACAGACTTCATTTGAAGGACCGGGTGCAGTCCTTCCGGTCCCAGGCCCATGAGGACTGGAACTGGAACCGGGGCGGGATCAGCGAGCCGTCCTTGGATTCCGCCGTATGGGAGCGCTTTCTTGAAGAGATCGACAGGGCGGGATTCCAGAATACCTGGCTGCCCGAGGGCTCCTTTTATGAGGATCACCCCTACAGCAGCATCTTCGACACGCCAAACCAGGCTCATCTTTATCTGACCATGGAGGACGGGACGGTCGTGCGTCTGCGGCTGATCGAAGGGGGCTACGTCGGCTACGCGGGCATCGGCTGGTGGTATTTCGTGCAGATACCCGGGGAAGCCTTCGACGCGGTCTACGACGCCTGCGGCGGCACCCACGTGGCTTGGTGAGTTATCCGCAAAAAAACGGGGCCCGGTGAAAACCGGACCCCGTAAATATTTTGATCAAGCCTCACAGCGGGCGAAAAAGTCCGCCAGCATGGCCTTGTAGCGCTCCCGCTCCACCATCCAGCTCATGCCGTGGCCCGCGCCGTGGGCGATCAGCAGGGTCTTGGGAGCCTTGCAGGCCTCGTAAGCGGCAAGAGTCATATCCAGGGGCACGAAGTTATCCGCGTCCCCGTGAGCGAAGAAAACGGGGATCCGATTGTCCGCCATGGCATCCAGCGTGGAATAATCCGAGAAGCCGTAGCCGCCCTTCGCCTTGTTGTAGAGGCTCACTCCCGGCAGGACCAGCTTGGCGGGAATGGGAGAATGGGCCGTGAAGATCCGGTCCATGATCTCATAGGGGGAGGTGAAGCCGCAGTCCGCAATGACGCCCTTCACCTGCTCCGGCAGATTCAGCCCCGTTGCCATCAGCACCGTGGTGGCCCCCATGGAGATGCCGTCCGCGTACAGGGGCAGGTCCCCGAAGCGCTCCGTCAGCTCCCGCAGCCATTCGGCGCAGTCGTAGCGCTCCAGCACGCCGAAGCCGATGGTTTTGCCCTCGCTCTCCCCGTGGGCCCGCTGCTCCGCCAGCAGCAGGTTGCAGCCGCTTTCGTATATTTCCCGTGCCGCGCCGCAAAAATCCGACTTCCAGCTTGAGCGATAGCCGTGCATCATCAGCACCGTGCGCTTGGCCCGGGGATAGGTGTACAGATGCCCCCTCAGCTTCAGCCCGTCAAAGCTCGTGATGCTGATATCCGCGTGGGGCGTGTTTTCCAGCCATTCCACCCCGGCGTCCAGCTCCTCGGCGTATTCCTCCCGGGCGGCCTGGAGGGCCTCCTGGGTCTCGGTTTTTACGCGCAGCTTGGGTGCCTCGCGCCCCACGGCGAGGCGGCGCAGCCATTCAAGCGAGACGAAGGCCGTACCCGCGGCGCAGAGCCCCGCCAAAGCGGAAGCGCCGACAGCGACCCATTTCCGATTCAAATTCATGGGAAAAACCTCCTTGACTGTTTCTTTTTAGTCCATGATAACAGAAAAGGGTTGAAAAGGCAAGGGCGGCTTCCTTGCTTTTCCGGGGCGCGTGGTGTATAATCAAGTGAAGGAGGCGAGGCCCGTGCCCAAATTGCAGTTGATCCTGAATCCCGTTTCCGGCCAGCAGAGGGGAAAGCGCCTGCTTTCTGAGCTCATCGCCCTATTCGGCGAATTTGGCTGGCAGAGCACCGTATTCGTCACCCGCGCCAGGGGGGACGCGACCCGCTTTGCCGCCTCGTATGGGGGCGCATATGACCGCGTCGTCTGCGTCGGCGGGGACGGCACGTTCAACGAAACGGTGGACGGTCTCCTTTCCGCCGGGCTTGACCTGCCCCTGGGCTATATCCCCTGCGGCAGCACCAACGACTTCGCCGGCAGCCTGCATCTGTCCTCGGACGTGCTGAAGGCGGGGCGGGACGTGATGCTGGGCCATGAGCGCCGCCTGGACGTGGGGCGCTTCAACGGGCGCTGCTTCTCCTACGTTGCCTCCTTCGGGGCCTTCACCAAGGCATCCTACGCTACGCCCCAGACGGTGAAAAACGCCCTTGGCCACCTGGCCTACATTTTGGAGGGAATGAAGGACATCCCCCAGATCAAGCCTCTCCCTGTGCGGGTAGAGACGGACGATCGGGTGCTGGAGGGGGAGTATATCTTCGGCGCGGTCAGCAATTCCACCTCTTTGGGCGGTGTGCTGAGCCTGGACCCCGAGCTGGTGGATATGGCGGACGGGATCTTCGAGATCTTTCTCATTAAGCCGCCCTCCAGCGCCACGGCCCTGGCCAACGCCCTGCGGGACCTGCGGGCCATGCACTACGACGACCCCATGATCGATTTTGTGAAGACCTCCCGCGCGGTGGTCTATGCCCAGCCGGATATGGACTGGTCCCTGGATGGGGAGCGGCAGCCCGGCACGGAGCGGGCCGTGATCGAAAACCTCCACGGCGCCATCCGCCTTATGGTGAATGTATAAGAACAGCCGCCCCAATCGGGGCGGCTGCATTCATAATTGCTGACTGGGATTATTCCTTGATGCTCCCGTCGGGGTTGAAGACGGGGAGCTTTTCCAGATAAATGATGTCGTCCCGCTTCTGGGCCTCGCCCTCAGCCAGGATGCACATGCGCCCGACGATCTTGCCCCCGGCCTTCTTCACCAGCTTTTCCACCGCGTGGATGGATTCGCCGGTGCTGATCACGTCGTCCACCAGCAGGATGCGCTTGTCCTTCATCAAAGCGGCCTCGGCGGTGTCCAGATACAGCATCTGGTCCTTGGCGGTGGTGATGGAGCGCACGTCGACCTGGAACACGCCGGTCATATAGAGCTTGGGGGTCTTCCGGGCGACGATATAGGTCCGGTCCCCGTGCTGGCGGGCCATTTCATGGGCCAGGGGGATGCCCTTGGCCTCCGCCGTGATGATGTAATCATAGTCCGGGGCCAGCTTCAGAAGCTCCCGCGCAGCGGCCTCGGAAAGAGCCGCGTCGCCCAGGATCACGAAAGCGCCGATGGACAGAGAGTCGTTGACGGGGCAGATGGGAAGGGCCCGCTCCAGCCCGGCAATGGTCATTTTGTAGGATTTCATGGTCCGCACCTCTATATCAAAATTTTTATTCTCTGAAATAATATTGAGCCGCAATTATTATAGTCTTTTTGGCGAAAAATGCAACAGGAAAAATAGATTATTTCCGCCAATGAGCCACTTTGGCGCAAAGAGCAAACAGATACTTGTTTTCTTGCCGAAAAAGCGGTATGATAAGAAGACAGCAAAGGAGGCTGAATCATTTGCAAGAAGCAAGCAGATTCTTGACCGCCCTCTCCAAGGATGGGGGCTTTCGACTAATCCTGACCGACGCCACCGGCGTCGTTGAAAAAATGAGAACGATACACAACACCTCCCGCACCATGACGGCGGCCCTGGGCCGCAGCGCCATTGCCTGCTCCATCATGGGCAAGCTGCTGAAGGAGGAGGGGGGCAGCGTCACCCTGCGCATCGAGGGGGACGGGCCCGCCGGCCGCATTATCTGCGTGGCGGACTGCGAGGGGAACGTGCGCGCCTGCTGTGACGAGCCCGGCGTGGAGCTTGCGCCCAATGACAAGGGCAAGCTGGACGTGGGCGGCGCCGTTGGCCGCAAGGGCTCTCTTTATGTGGTGCGTGACCTGGGCTTCGGCGAGCCCTACGTGGGTTATTCCCCTCTGGTCAGCGGCGAGATCGCCGAGGACGTAACGGAGTACTATACTGTCAGCGAGCAGACGCCCTCCGTCTGCGCTTTGGGCGTCCGCGTGAATCCGGACGGCAGCGTGAAGGGCGCGGGCGGCTACCTCCTGCAGCTCATGCCCGGGGCCGATGAGCGCATCACGCCCATCCTGCAGGCCAATATCGATTTCATGCCCTCCCTGTCTCAGCTTATCGCGGAGGGGAAGAGCCTGGAGGAGATCGCCGGGGAAATCTACGGCCTGGTGGAATTTGAGGTGCTGGAGACGGCGGAGGCCGCCTACCGCTGCACCTGCGCAAAGGAAAAATACGCCGCCGCCCTTGTCAGCCTGGGCAGCGGTGAGCTGAAAAAGCTGCGGGAGGAGGACGGCGGCGCCGAGATCATCTGCCAGTTCTGCAACACCCGCTATTACTTCGACGCCGCTGATCTGGACGAGCTCATCGCCCGGGCAGAGGCGCGGGCCGCAGCCGCCGAGGAAGAGGAGGAGAGCCCATGAAGCGTACCGTGATCGCTCTGCTGCTGGTCCTTGTCCTTGCCGGAGGCGTGGTTGCCCTGGCCGCGGCGGGCGGCGCCGACGATCCCTTGATTTCTCTCAGCTATCTGCTGGACACCTTCCGGACCTCCATCCTGGATCGGGTGAGACCGCGGGTGGAGTCCGCCCTGGAGCCGGCGCTGCAGAACGGCGGAGACCGCCTGGAGGTCCTGGAGGGCGCGCGTCTGCCGGAAGCCTCGGAGGCGGCGGCGCGTTTCAGCCCCGTCAGCCTGCAGAAGGGTGAACGGCTGCGGCTTGAGTCTTTGGCGGCCTTCGTGCCCACGGCGGGCTCGGCCCGCCTGAACCTTGCGGCGGGGGAGCTCATTGACCTCAGCACGGGCAGTCTCGTTTCCAACGGGAGCCTGCTGCAAGCCCGCCACCGCTACCTGGCGGCGGAGAACGCCGAAGCCCTGCTGAAAGCGGAGGGCGGCCCTCTGAGAGGCATGGTTGAGGGCGGCTACAGCCTGCTTGAGGCGGAGTATCTGGGCATTGAGGACGTTTTCCCGGATCTGAACGGGCATTGGGGCGCCTCCTACGTGGAGAAGCTCTACCTGCGCGGCGTGGTCAAGGGCGTGGCCGAGGGCGTCTTTGAGCCCAACGGGACCGTGACCCGCGCTATGCTGGTAACGATCCTGGGGCGCGTGGAGGGGGTCGAGCCCGCCGCCTTCACAAGCTCCGCCTTTGCGGACGTGAGTGCCGGGGCCTGGTACGGGCCCTATGTGGCCTGGGCCCAGGGCTGCGGTGTGGTGCGGGGCTATGAGGACGGCAGCTTCCGGCCCAACGACCCCATCACCCGCGAGCAGATGGCCTTGATCTTTCAGCGTTATGCGGCCTATAAGGGCCTCAACCTGGCGGAAACGGCCTTTGAGCCCTTTGCGGACGCCGATGCGGTCAGCTCCTGGGCCCGCGACGCGGTGGATTTCGTCGGGCGCACGGGATTGATGAACGGTAAGGGCGGCAACGCCTTTGATCCCAAGGGAACGGCCACCCGGGCAGAGATCTGCGCCGTCACGGCCCGTTTCCTGGAAAAAACGGAAGCATGATAAAACTTTCTGAAGAATGATCGGGAGGAACAGATAATGAGCGTAAAGGAAGAGCTGTCCCGCTGGCTGGATGCCCATGAACGGGACTATATCGAGGACGTAAAGCGCCTGGTGGCTATCCGCAGCGTGCGGGGAGAGGCCAAGCCGGGCATGCCCTACGGCGAAGGGCCCGCCGCCGCTCTGGCGGAGGCGAAGAAGCTCTGCGAGGCCTACGGCTTCTACGTGAAGGAGTATGAGGGCCACGCTATTTCCGCGGACATGAATCCTCTGACCCCCGGCCTGGATATCCTGGCCCACATGGACGTGGTGGGGGAGGGGGACGGCTGGGACACCCCGCCTTACGAGCCCACGGAGAAGGACGGCCTGCTTTTCGGCCGCGGCACCAGCGACGATAAGGGCCCCGCGGTGGCGGCACTCTACGCCATGCGCGCCTTCAAGGAGCTGGGCATTCCGCTGAAAAAGAACGTCCGCCTGATCCTGGGGGCCGACGAGGAGAGCGGCAGCGAGGATATGGCCTATTACTACTCCGTGGAGAAGCCCGCCCCCGGCACCTTTTCGCCGGACGCGGCCTTCCCGGTCTGCAACGTGGAGAAGGGCCGCTACGCCCCCGTCTTTGAAATGAGCTGGGAGCCCGAGACCGTCCTGCCCCGGGTGAGGTCCTTCGACGGCGGCTTCCGCATCAACGTCATTTCCGCCGACGCCGAGGCCGTGGTCGCCGGGATGCGCATCGACGACAGCCTGAAGGAGCTCTGCGACGACTGCTGCGGGCGCATGGGCGTGCAATATACCCTTACCCAGGAGGGAGAGGACCTGCGGATCAAGGTCAAGGGCTTCGGGGCTCACGCCTCCACTCCCATGGCGGGCAACAACGGCGTCACCGCCCTGCTGACCCTGCTTTTCCACTTCCCGCTGGCTGACTGCGCCTCCACCCGTGCGCTGAAGGACCTGACGCTGCTCTTCCCCCACGGGGACGCCTTCGGCGAGGGCATCGGCATCGACCAGTACGACGATATTTCCGACGACCTTACCCTGGCCTTTACCATTCTGAAAATGGACGAAAAGGGCCTTCACGGCGAGTTCGACAGCCGCGTGCCCGTCTGCGCCAACGACGAAAACTGCCGCCTGGTGGTGGATAAAAAGCTGGGGGAGAAGGGCTTTACCGTCACGGGCAAGATGAAGGCGCCCCACTACGTTCCCGAGGACAGCGATTTCGTCAAGGCATTGCTGGCGGCCTATGAGGACGTGACCGGCGAGGAGGGCGAGTGCTTCGCCATGGGCGGCGGCACTTACGTCCACGACGTGGAG
>CAMVOG010000116.1 GCA_947169005.1 uncultured Clostridia bacterium
GGTCAATCGGCAAATATCTTGAAACTTTTCAGCATGTAGCTTTTGGCGGAGGAGCGGGAACGCATGCAGAACGGTAGAAAGGCGGGCAGGACCGCGCTTCTGGCAACGGCTTTTCTGACCCTTGCGGTCCTTGCCTTTTGCGGCGGCTGGTTTGCCGGCTCACTCAGCGGCCGGGGAGAGAGCTTTTCCGTCAGCGCGGAAACGCGCAGCCTGCCCCTGGCTCCGGAAGAGGAACTCATCGATCTGAACAGCGCAACGGCGGAGGAGCTGCAGACCCTTCGCGGCATCGGCGAGGCGCTGGCGGGCCGCATCGTCGCTTATCGGGAGGAGCACGGCCCCTTTCGGGACACCTTCGAGATCATGGATGTCTCCGGGATCGGCTACGGCACCTTTGAACAAATACGGGATAAGATCTGCGTAAAATCGGATACGCCTCAGTCCTGAGTGACCGGCCCTGCGGCATCGGGTTCGGGCATGGATCGAGAGTACGAGAGAATAAGCATTTATCGGACAGGAGGAACAAATGAAGATTCTGGTAGTTGACGACGAAAAGACTTTGGTGAAGGGGATCACCTTCAATCTGGAGAACGAGGGCTATAAGGTGGAGGCTGCCTATGATGGGGAAGAGGCCATCGAAATGGCCCGAAACGGGGATTTCGGCCTCATCATCATGGATGTCATGATGCCCAAGCTCAATGGCTTCGAGGCCTGCATGCGCATCCGTGAATTCTCCAAGGTGCCCATCATCCTGCTGACGGCCAAGAGCGAGGACGCGGACAAGATCCTGGGCTTCGAGTACGGGGCGGACGACTATATCACCAAGCCCTTCAACATTGCGGAGCTGAAGGCCCGCGTGCGGGCGCTGCTTCGCCGCTCCACCATGGTGGAGACCACCGTGAGCGCCAACGTGCTCACCAGCGGCCCCATCCGCATCGACACCGAACGGCGCAGCTCCTTCCGCGACGGGGTGGAGGTAGAGCTGACGGCCAAGGAGTTCGACCTGGTGGAGCTCCTCATGCGCAACCCGGGGAAGGTCTACAGCCGTGAGAATCTTCTGTCTCTTGTCTGGGGCTTCGACTACCAGGGCGATATCCGCACGGTGGATGTGCATATCCGCCGCCTGCGTGAGAAGCTGGAGCCTGTGCCCTCTCAGCCGGAGAAGATCATGACCAAATGGGGAGTTGGCTATTATTTCAAGGACTGAGAAGCGGCGGGATCACTCCATAAGCATTCTGGTGCGTTACGCGGTGGGGTACATCGTCATTATCCTGCTGTGCCTTACCTTTATGAACACCTATCCGGTGGTCAATATGCGCACGATGCTCTGTGAATCCAAGCGCAGCGCCATGCAGAACCAATCCGCCATCATCGCTTCCTCTCTTTCCTCGCTGACGGTGTTGAATCCGGACGAGGTGGAAAAGGTCATCCGCCTGTTGGGTGACCTGGATATGACCCGCCTGATCGTGACGGACCAGGCGGCCGCCATCGTCTATGACAGCAGCGACAACGAGGGGAACAGGGGGAGGTATGCCCTTTTTTCGGAGGTTACTTCCGCTCTGGAAGGAAATTTCGTCTTCTACTACAAATTTGGGGACGCGGGTACCCGCAGCCGCGCCGCTGTCCCGGTCATGTACCGGGGCAAGGTGATCGGCGCGGTCTATCTTTATGAGTATTCCACGGAGCATGCCCAATTGGTCTCCGCCCTGCGGACGAATCTGCGCAGTATCTCTCTCGCGGCCTTCGCCGCATCGCTGCTGCTGGCGGTGCTGCTGGCCTATCTTCTCAATCACCGCATGCGCCGCATGGTGCGGGGCATCAAGAGCATCGCGGACGGGCATTATGAGACCCGCATCCCCGTCGAGGGGCGGGATGAGCTGGACGAGCTGGCCCGGGAGCTGAACGTGCTTGCGCTGCGGCTCCAGCAGACGGAGGAGCTGCGGCACCGCTTTGTTTCCGACGCCTCGCATGAGCTGAAAACGCCCCTGGCGGGCATCCGCCTTTTGTCGGACAGCATCGTGCAGAATGAGGATATGCCACCGGAGCTCCTGCGGGAATTCGCCACGGACATCGGCCAGGAGGCCGAGCGCCTTTCCAGGACCACGGAGAAGCTGCTGCAGCTGACGCGGCTGGACGTGACGGGCAAGGATAAGCTGGGCCCTGTGGAGGTAGACCAGGTCATCCACAGCGCCATGAAAATGCTCTCGGTCCTGGCCACGGAAAGAAAGGTCACGCTGGAGCAGAAGCTGGGCGAGGGCTGTGTGATCTATGCCAACGCGGACGATATTCACCAGGTGGTTTTCAACCTGGTGGAGAACGCCATCAAATACAACGTCGAGGGCGGCCGGGTCACGGTGCTGCTCTACGCGCGGGACGGGGACGTCTGCCTTTTGATCGACGACACCGGCATCGGCATCCCGGAGGAGGACATTCCTCATATCTTTGATCGATTCTATCGGGTGGACAAGGCCCGCAACAGCGCCCGGGGCGGCAGCGGCCTGGGTCTTGCCATCGTCAAGGATACGGTGGAGAAGCACGGCGGCCGGGTCACGGTCTCCCGCAGGGAGAACGGCGGGACCCGTTTCAGCGTGCGCTTTCCTCTCTGGCATGAGAAGGAGGGGGAAGCATGAAGCAAAGGCTTTTCACCGTGCTTATGGGGCTTCTCCTGCTCCTGGGGCTCGCCTCCTGCGGGCCGGAGCAGACAGAAGAGGTCCCCACCCTGGCGGTTTTTTACGTTTCCGCGTCAGGCTATTCGGAGGGCGGGCGTTTCATAGAGCCCGTTTCCGTTCCCATGGACAGCGGGGACGACCCGGTCAATCTTTCCCTGCGCAGCCTGCAGGAGGAGCCGGAGCAGCCGGAGCTCTCCTCTGCTTTCATTAAGGGCACACGAATCTATTCCTATACGTTGGAAAACGGCGTGATCTCTGTGGACCTCTCCGCCGCCTATATCGGCCTTTCCGAGTTGGAGCAGACTGCGTTGAAGGCCTGTCTGACGCTGACGCTTTGCGGCCTTGAGGAGATCGAGGCAGTGGACGTCCGCATCGACGGGAGCCCCGTGGCCGAGGGCCTGGAGCCCTCCATGATGCTGGTGGACAATACGGACAGCAGCGCCCTGGAAAAGCGCCTTCTGCTCTATTATCCCGACGCCTCCGGACACTATCTCAGCCCCGAGTACCGGATGCTGACCGTCGGGAGAGACCGCCTGCTGGCAGAATATGTGCTGGAGGAGCTGCTGGAATCCGATGAACAGCGGGAAAGCCCCCTGCCCGCAGGCACGCGCCTTCTCGGCGTCGAGCAGAAAAACGGCGTCTGCACCGTGAACTTTTCCCGTGAGTTTGCCGATCACCGCAGCCAGACGGCAGAAGGGCAGCGCCTGTGCGTTTACGCCGTCGTCAATTCCCTTACGCGCCTGGACGAGGTGGACCGGGTCCGTTTCCGCGTGGACGGAAACGACACGGGCAGCTATGAGTATATAGACCTCAGCGCCTCCTTTGTGGCCTTTCCCGGCCTGGTGCGGGATCAGGACGCCCTCTATCAGACCGGGGCGGTCCTGTACCTGGGCCTGCGGGGCAGCGACAGCGTTGTGGCCGTGCCCGTTTTTGTGCCTCTGGATACCTCCGTCAGCCGGGAGGAAAGCCTGGTGAACTATATTCTGATGCTCACCGGCGTCAGCGGCTATACGCGGCTGGTGCCCCTGGCGGTGACGCTGTATTCCGCCGAGACCGTTAATCGCGTCTGCACGCTGGATCTCAGCGAGGCCATGTTCTCCAGCGGCTCCGGCAGCAATGCCCGCCGCGCGGCCTTGGCCCTGGCTTCCTCGCTGCTGGATACGGGCCGGATCGACGAGGTGAACATCCTGGTGGAGGGGGAGCCCTTCATGGAAAATATCCGCGAGCGGATCGAGCATATCGTGAATTAAGGAAGATTATCTTCGGACCGAGGTCCGGGAAAGAGGGAAAAAGATGTCTTATCAGATCGAAACCGATTGTGTACAGGCCGGCTACAGCCCGCGTTCCGGCGAGCCCCGCGTGATCCCCATCATTCAGAGCACCACCTTCAAATATGACACGGGCGAGGATATGGGCAAGCTCTTTGACCTGGAGGCGGAGGGCTATTTCTACTCCCGCCTGCAAAACCCCACCTGCGACTATGTGGCCGCCAAGATCGCCGCCCTGGAGGGGGGCAGCGCCGCTATGCTTACGGGCTCCGGCCAGGCGGCGAACTTCCTGGCCGCCTTTAATATCTGCTCCTGCGGGGACCATATCGTTTCCTCCTCCCAGATCTACGGGGGCACCTATAACCTTTTCGCCGTTACCATGAAGCGCATGGGCATCGACGTGACCTTCGTTGCCCCGGACTGCACGGACGAGGAGCTGGAGGACGCCTTTCGTGAGAACACGAAGATGGTCTTCGGTGAGACCATCTCCAATCCCTCCCTCTGCGTGCTGGATATCGAGCGTTTCGCTGCCGCGGCGCACCGCCACGGCGTGCCGCTGATCGTGGACAACACCTTTGCCACGCCCATCAACTGCCGCCCCATCGAGTGGGGCGCCGACATCGTGACCCATTCCACCACCAAGTATATGGACGGCCACGCCGCCACGCTGGGAGGCGTCATCGTGGACTCCGGCAAATTCGATTGGGACGCCCATGCCGATAAGTTCCCGGGCCTTACTACGCCGGACGAGAGCTACCACGGCGTTGTTTATACCAAAAAATTCGGTCTGGAAAAGGCCTTTATCACCAAGGCCACCGCCCAGCTCATGCGGGACTTCGGCTCCGTCCAGGCCCCCGTGAACGCCTATATGCTGAATCTGGGCCTTGAAAGTCTGCATGTGCGGATGCCCCGCCACTGCGCCAATGCCCAGGCCGCCGCGGAGATGCTGGAAAAGCACCCCAACGTGAGCTGGGTCAATTACTGCGGCCTGGAGAGCAACAAGTATTACGCCCTGGCGAAGAAGTATATGCCCAACGGCTCCTGCGGCGTCATTTCCTTCGGCGTGAAGGGCGGCAAGGAGGGGGCCAGCCGCTTTATGAGCCGTCTCAAGCTCGCCGCCATCGTCACCCATGTGGCGGACGCCCGCACCTGCGTGCTGCACCCGGCCACCACGACCCATCGGCAGATGAGCGACGCGGAGCTGGTGGCGGCGGGCGTCGGGCCCGATCTGATCCGCCTCAGCGTGGGCATCGAAAACGTGGAGGACATTCTGGCCGACCTGCGCCAGGCCCTTGAGGGCTGAGCATGGAGGCTCTCTTTTCCATGCCCGATCCGGCCAGGGCCGAGGCACTCAGCAGCCTGGCCCTCGCCCATGTGGGGGACGCGGTTTTTGAGCTGCTGGTGCGCACCCGCCTGGCCTCGGAACGGGAGGCAACGGCGGAAAGGCTCCACCGGGAGACCGTGCGCATCGTCAACGCCGGGGCACAGGCGGCCTTTGCCCGCCTCCTGCTGCCGGAGCTGACGGAGGAGGAAGCCGCCGTCTACAAGCGTGGGCGCAACGCCCACGTCAACTCTGTTCCCCGTCACGCAAGCCTGGGGGATTACCATGCCGCCACGGGCTTTGAGGCTCTTTTCGGCTGGCTCTGGCTCCGGGGTGAAACCGCGCGCCTGAAGGAGCTGTTCGACCATATCTGGTCCTCTCTGAACTCTGATCTCTGAACTCTGAGCTTTACAAAAAGGAGGTGTTCCCGTGCCCCTGGATGCCGTGTGTGTTTCCGCCCTGGCAGCGGAGCTGAACAGCGCCGCCGTAGGCGCAAAGATCGACAAGGTGCAGCAGCCGGAAAAGGACGTGCTGCTGCTGAGCCTGCGCACCCCGGGCGGGAACACCCGTCTGCTGCTCTCCGCCGCCTCCGGCAGCGCGAGGGCGCATTTTACCCGCGTCAGCCGGGAGAATCCCGCCGCGCCGCCCATGTTCTGCATGCTCCTGCGCAAGCACCTCACGGGAGGGCGCATCGTTTCCGTCACCCAGCCCCAGGGAGAGCGCCTGCTGGATTTCGGGCTTACGGCCTTTGACGAGATGGGCCTGGAACGTGAGCGGCACCTCATTTGCGAGATGCTGGGCAAGCACCCGAATCTGATCCTGACGGACGAGGAAGGCCGCATCGTGGACTGCCTCCATAAGATCGACGCGGAAATATCCGAAAAACGTCAGCTTCTGCCTGGGCTTTTCTACAAGTTACCGCCGCAGCCCGACAAGCCCGGGCTGCTGGATGTAGACGAGGCGGCCTTTGCTGCCGCTCTTGCCGATGCGCCGCCGGAGCAGGAGGCCGCCAAGTGGCTGGTACAGCGCTTTGCGGGCATTTCTCCCATGGGGGCCCGGGAGTTGGTCTGCGCCGCCTGCGGGGATGCGTACGCCCGCGTGGAGGAGATCGCGCCCGCGGACCTTACGGGAGCCCAAGCCGCCTTTGTTCGGGCCGCGGGGGAGGGGCGCTTCACTCCCTGCCTGGTTTCCGTGGACGGTACGCCCCGGGATTTCTACTGCTTCTGGGTGAAGCAGTACGGGGACGGGGCGAAGGTCACGGCAGCAGAGAGCTTTTCCGCCCTGCTGGACGGCTTTTACACGGAAAGGGAGCGGCTGGAGCATCTGTCCCGCCGCAGTCAGGCCGTGCAGAAGACCGTAAAGAATCTTCGGGACCGCACGGCCCGCAAGCTGGCGGCTCAGACGGAGGAGTTGAAGGCCACCTACGGTCGGGAGCGCCTGCGGGAGTTCGGAGACCTCATCAAGGCCAATCTCTGGCGCATGGAGCGGGGCGCGGATAAGCTGACGGCAGAGGACTTTTATGCTCCCGGGGGCGGCAGCGTGGACATCCCCCTGGACCCGAAGCTGAATCCCCAGCAGAACGCCGCCCGCTATTACAAGCAGTACAGCAAGGCCAAGAACGCCGAAAAGGTGCTGACGGAGCAGATCGCCTCCGCCGAAACGGAGCTGGATTATCTGGAAAGCGTGCTGGAGGAGCTGGGCCGGGCAGAAACGGAAAAAGACCTCTCCGCCATCCGCCGGGAGCTCATACAGGGCGGCTACCTGCGGGAGCAGGGGGGGCGCAAAAAGATGAAGCAGCCCGAGGCGGCCCCTATGGAGTTTCATTCTTCTACAGGCGCCCGCATCCTTTGCGGACGCAATAACCTGCAAAACGATCAGCTCACGAAAAACGCCTTTCGCGGCGATACCTGGCTCCATACCCAGAAGCTCCACGGCTCCCACGTCATCATCCAGACCCAGGGGGCCGAGCCGGACGAGACCACACTGGAGGAGGCCGCCGCCGTCGCCGCCTGGTACTCCAAGGGGAGGGGCGGGAGCAAGCTGCCGGTGGACTACACGAAGGTCCGTTATGTAAAAAAACAGCCAGGCGCAAAGCCCGGCATGGTGCTGTACACGGATTATAAGACGATCCTGGTCTCGCCCACGGAAGAGCAGATCAAGGCACTGCGAAAAGGATAATGAGGAGCCTCCGCAGACTGCGGAGGCTCTGCTATTTTATCTGGCCCAGCCTAAGAGAGAGAAGCCCCGGCTTTCCCTCCG
>CAMVOG010000117.1 GCA_947169005.1 uncultured Clostridia bacterium
GTCCTTGGGTTTTTTCATCACCGTGATCGGCGGCATCTCACTCCACCTCCCCCATCTGATTCTCGTAGATGCGGCGGTACTTCTCGCAGGACGCCAACAGCTCCTCATGCCGCCCGCGGCCAATAACGCGGCCCTCGTCCAGCACCAGAATCTCGTCCATGCCCATGACGGAGCTGACCCGCTGGGCCACGGTGATGGTGGTGATGCCCGCGTAGTTTTCCCGCACGGCACGGCGCACGGCGGCGTCCGTGCGATAGTCCAGGGCAGAGGAGGAATCGTCCAGCACCAGGATGTCCGGGCGGTCCGCCAGTGCGCGGGCGATCAGCAGCCGCTGACGCTGGCCCCCGCTGAAGTTGGCCCCGTGGATATCGGCCATTTCGTCCAGACCGCCCTCCTTTTCCGCCACGAAGTCCGCGGCGCTGGCGTCCCGCAGGGCCTGCTCGATCTCCTCCCGGCTGACGGAGCGGCCGAAGGCCACGTTCTCCGCCACAGTATCGGCAAAGATCATGTCGTTCTGGAAAACCACGCCGAAGTGACGGCGCAGCTCCTGCTTGTCATAGCAGCGCACGTCCTTCCCGTCCACGAAGATGTGGCCGGAGCCCGCCTCATAAAAGCGCATGAGCAGATTGATGACGGTGGTCTTGCCGCAGCCCGTGGGGCCGATGATGCCGAGACTAGCCCCCTTGGGCATGCGGAAGGAAATATCGTCCAGGCTCAGCTCCCGCCGGTTGGTATGGCCTGGGACCGCGTCATAGAGGAAGGAAACGTGGTCAAAGACGATGTAATCCCCACTGGGACACTCCGCGCCCTCCGTCTCGGGCAGGGTGGGCAGCTCGTCCACCTGGTCGATGACCTTGCGGATACGGGCGGAGGAGGCGTTGGCCTTGGACATCTGCATAAAGACGCGGTTGATGCCCATGACGCCCATGAGGATCATGTTGAAGTAGGTCAGAAAGGCCAGGATCACGCCGGGCTCCGTAACGCCCGCGTTGACCCGGTAGGCTCCCACGATCACCACGACGGTGAGGCCCACGTTCATGGCCAGCATCATAATGGGGCCGGGCAGGGCCATGACGATGCCCGCCGTCTTCTCCCGGCGGATCATGGTCTCGTTGGCCTCGTCAAAGCGGCGGCGCTCGTATTTTTCCTTGGACAGCGCCTTCACCACGCGGATGCCCACGATGTTTTCCCGCATGACCCGTACGATGGTGTCCACGCTCTGCTGCACCCGCTCATAGAGGGGGATGCCCTTGAGGGAGACGCCCACCACCGCCGCGATCATGATGGGAGCCAGGATCACCAGGATCAGACTGAGACCCGTATCCATGACCATCGTGATGGCGATTCCTCCCAGGAGCCGGATAGGGGCCCGGACCCCGGCGGAGAAGATGCTCTGGATAAAGCTCTGCACGTTGTAGGAATCGGAGGTCATGCGGGAAATGATGCTGGGCAGGCCCAGCTCGTCCATCTGGTGCCCCGAAAGCCGCAGAGAGGCGGCGAAAAGATCCCGCCGGACCTGGTAGGTGGCCTGGGAGGCCAGCTTCACCGTGCGGCGGTTGGCAGACACGTTGAGCCAGCGGACCACCACCGCCAGGGCGATCATCACCAGGCCCCAGAGCACAACGGGCAGGGCTTTCCCCTCCGGCGCCACGTTGTCGATCAGATGCTCCAGCACATAGGGCAGCAGCAGCTCCCCCAGGCTGCCCACGATCTTGATGAAAAGGATAAAGACGATCATGGCGCTTTTTGGTTTTAAATAAGAAAAGATAAAGCGCATGGGATATGACCTCACCTCCTTGTTAAGGATGGAGCTTTAAGCAGGACCCCCGGCCCTCGGGCCGGAGGTCCTTTCCACATCCGTAAGAATTATCCCTCAAAGAGGTCGGCGGCCTTTTTCAGCAGCTCGGTGATGGGCAGGTGCTGGGGGCAATGCTCCTCGCAGGACTTGCAGCCCACGCAGTCGGAGGCCTTGCCGCCGCGCCCGGTCATCATGCCGTAGCTGCGCTTCGCGCCGGTGAGGTTCTGATACTTCGTGTACTCATTGAGCTGATGGATGATGCCGGGGGTGGGGATCTCCTTGGGGCAGTTGGTGGTGCAGTACTTGCAGCCCGTGCAGGGGATGGTGGGCAGGCTGTCCAGCTTTTTGACCACCTGGTCCAGCACGGCGCGGTCCGCCTCGCTCAGAGGCTCCATGTCCTTCATGACGCGGGTGTTCTCCTCCACCTGCTCCAGGGTGGACATGCCGGAGAGGCAGGCGATGAGCCGGTTGAGGCTGGCGCAGAAGCGCAGGGCCCAGTAGGCGGGGGTCTTGTCCGGAGCGTAGTCCTTCAGGATCTTCTGAGCGTCCGGATGCATGGCCGCCAGGGAGCCGCCGCGGATGGGCTCCATGATGGTGATGGGCACGTTGTACTTCTGGCAGGTCTCATAACATAGACGGGACTGGACGGACTCGCTCTCCCAGTCCACGTAGTTGAGCTGAAGCTGCACCAGCTCCACCTCCGGATGGGCGGCGAGGATCTTGTCCAGGCAGGCGGCGGGAGAATGGAAGGAGAAGCCGATGTGCTTCACCAGGCCCCGCTCCTTGAGCTCCTTCATATAGTCCCAGCCCCCGGTCTTGTCCAGGGTCTCCAGGCTGCCCTCGCCGATGCCGTGGAGGAAGTAATAGTCGAAATACTCCAGGCCCGTGCGCTTGAGCTGGGTCTGGAAGATGTTCTCATAGTCCTCCCGGCCCTTGATGTCCCAGAGGGGCATCTTGTCGGTGACGGTGTAGCGGTCACGGGGATAGCGCTCCACCACGGCCTGGCGCAGCGCCTCCTCGGACATGCCGCCGTGATACATAAAGGCGGTGTCAAAGTAGGTATAGCCCCGCTCCAGGAAGAGGTCCACCATTTTCTTGACCAGCTCGATGTCGATGTCCCGGTCCGTCCCGCCGGGGAGGGTGGGCAGGCGCATGAGGCCAAAGCCCAGCTTCGGGGTGTCCTTGCCGAGATAGTTTTGCATACTCATCTTTTGTTCCTCCGTTTATTCTAAATTATTGGATCTTCTTCGTCCAGCAGCATCGCCAGGTTCACGACCTCCAGGCCCTGGCGCAGGGCATAGGAGGCGGTGTAGGCGGTGCCCCCGCTCATTTCCGTGAGGTAGCAGAGGCAGAGGGTGCTGTGCTCCACCATGTACCGGTCACGGGTGAGCAGGCTGCTCTTGATGTAGCGCTCGGCGGCGTACCAGACCTCGTCTGCCCGGGATAGGATCTCCCGGTATTGCAGCCTGTCCCGCTCCGGCCATAAGGCGTCCTGCTCCGGGCAGGGCAGGGCCAGGCAGAGCCGCAGGGAGGGCTCCCGCTCCTTCTCCCGCAGGACGGCCAGGGCCGCCAGCGTATCAAAGCCCAGGGCCCCGCCGCACCAGAAGCGGCGATACCCCCGGCCAATGCACTGACGCAGGGCCATCGGCAGCAGCCGCGCGAGCTTTTCCCGGTCCGCCGCCGGGACCTCCCGGTGGCCCGTAAAGCAAACAGAATCGTTCATGCCGCCTCAGCTCAGCTTGAGGTCGCCTTCCTTGATCCAGCCCAGCTTCCGCAGGACCAGGCCGAAGGCCCAGGCCAGAAGGCCGGGAAGGATGAAGGAGATCAGCACCAGGCCGATCCAGTCCGTGGCAGTGATGGCGGCCTTTACGCCCGCCTCCACGTCCGCCACCCAGCCAGTGTAGACGCCGATCTGCCCGCAGAAGCCGCAGGTGCCCATGCCGGAGTTGACGGCGGCGCCGTTCATCTGCAGCTTGAAAACGCAGGTGGCGATGGGGCCCGTGATGGCGGAGGCCAGCGTGGGCGGGATCCAGATGCGGGGATTCTTCACGATATTGCCCATCTGGAGCATACTGGTGCCGATGCCCTGGCTCACCAGGCCGCCCCAGCGGTTTTCCCGGAAGGACATGACGGCAAAGCCCACCATCTGGGCGCAGCAGCCCGCCACAGCGGCCCCGCCCGCGAGGCCCGTAAGGGTAAAGGCGGCGCAGAGGGCGGCGGAGGAGATGGGCAGCGTCAGCGCGACGCCCACCAGCACCGAGACCACGATGCCCACGAGGAAGGGCTGCAGCTCCGTGGCCAGCATGATAAGCTGGCCCACCCAGCGGGCGGCCGTGCCGATAGGGGCCGCGATCAGCCAGGCCAGGCCCACGCCCACCAAAATCGTGAGAATGGGCGTCACCAGAATGTCGATCTTCGTTTCCTTACTGATGAGCTTGCCGCACTCAGAGGCGACGACGGCCACCACATAGACGGCCAGGGGTCCCCCCGCGCCGCCCAGGGCGTTGGTGGCGAAGCCCACGGGGATCAGCGAGAACAGCACCATAGGCGGGGCCGCCAGGGCATAGCCGATAGAGACGGCCATGGCCGGGCCCACCATAGCAGAGGCCAGGCCCCCGATGGTATAGGCAACCGCCTTTTCATCCGCGCCCACCGTGACCACGGTGGAGGTGAGAAAGCCGATATGGAGCTGACTGCCCAGGGTATTGAGAATAGTGCCCACCAGCAGGGTGCAGAAAAGGCCCTGGGCCATGGCGCCCAGCGCATCCACCCCATAGCGGCGTCCGGAAAGCACCACGTTTTTCTTTTTGAAGAAGGCCGCAATGGCGGCAAAAAGCTTTTTCATTGGGATTTCCCTCCCCTTTTGCGGGCGGCAGGTTGCCGCCCCTGCATTAGCGGCTGCTCGTGCCCTGGCTCATGCTGCGCAGGAGTTCAAAGCGGATGTCCCAGAGCTTGCGGGACAGGTCCACGTAATAATTGTGGGGATAGTCAAAGCGCTTGACCTCGTCCCAGAGCTTGTCGATCTCGGCGGCGCAATAGGCCTTGATCTCGTCCAGCCCCGGCTTTTCGTAGACCAGCTTACCGCCCAGGAAGATGGGCTGCAGCAGCTCCCGGGCGGTGAAGTCCGTAAGGGTCTTCTCCTTCCAGGTCACGTCCGGATCAAAGATCGTAAGGGGCTGGGTGGTGTCCACCACCTCGTCGTGGAGGGTGATATAGTCCGCAAGGGCCTTGCCGCTGTCGTTGGCAAAGAGGCGGTAAACCTTCTTGAAATGGGGATTCGTGATCTTCGCCAGGTTTTCGCTGATCTTGATCTTGGGCACGATGGTGCCGTCCGGCTTCTCCACGGCGGCCAGCTTGTAGACGCCGCCGAAGACCGGCTCGGAACGGGCGGTAATGAGCCGCTCGCCCACGCCAAAGGAGTCGATCTGGGCGTCCTGGCTCAGCAGGTCGGAGATCAGATACTCGTCCAGGGCGTTGGAGACCGTGATCTTGCACTCGGTCCAGCCCGCCTCGTCCAGCATCTTCCGGGCCCGCTTGGTGAGATAGGTCAGGTCGCCGGAGTCGATGCGGATGCCGCACTTAGTGATGCCCCGGGGCTTCAGCACCTCGTTGAAGGCGCGAATAGCGTCCGGGATGCCGCTTTTCAGCACATTGTAGGTATCCACCAGGAGGACCGCGTTATCCGGGTAGGTCTCGCAATAGGCCTTGAAGGCCTCATACTGGCTGTCGAACATCTGCACCCAGGAGTGGGCCATGGTGCCCCCGGCGTAAACGCCGTAGAGCTGGTCGGAAATGGTGCAGGCAGTGCCCGCGCAGCCGCCGATATAGGCCGCCCGCGCGCCCAGGATGGCCCCGTCCGCCCCCTGGGCCCGGCGGGAGCCGAACTCCAGCACCGTGCGGCCCTTGGCGGCCCGGACGATGCGGTTGGCCTTGGTGGCGATGAGGCTCTGATGGTTGATGGAAAGCAGCACGAAGGTCTCAATGAGCTGGGCCTGGATGGCCGGGGCACGGACCGTCAGCAGCGGCTCCCGGGGAAAGACGGGCGTCCCCTCCGGCACGGCGTAGATATCGCCCGTGAAGCGGAAGTTTGCCAGATAGTTCAGAAAATCCTCGGAAAAGAGCTTGCGGGAGCGGAGGTATTCGATGGCCTCCGGGTCAAAATGAAGGTTTTCGATATAGTTGATGACCTGTTCCAGGCCCGCGGCAATGGCGAAGCCGCCGTTATCGGGCACGGCCCGGAAGAACACGTCGAAATAGCAGATCTGGTCGGCCATCCCGTGGTCCAGATAACCGTTGCCCATGGTCAGCTCGTAAAAATCGCAGAGCATGGTGAGATTCAGTTTCTCATTTGGCAGCATGACAGGCACCTCGATGATTGATTAGTTCAGAGTTCAGAGCTCAGAGTTCAGAGCTTATTATAAGTATTATATCTCTTGCTGTGCAAAAAAGCAAGATGCAGGTGGAGAACAAGGGAACAGGGCTCAGGGAACAAGAACACCGCGCCGGAAACCGACGCGGTGTAAAAACCATACAGTCTTATTAAGTCTTGCCCAAAAGATCCTTGAGCATATTCAGCAGAGAAGCAAAGGCGTCCTCCCTATCGAGATTCACTTGAGAGGCATTGTCCTTCAGCACCTGCATGGCCGAAAGGTAAGCGGAAATATCCGCACGTCCCTTGCCTTGAAGATACTTGTCAAAATCACTCAGTTTGGCTGTATTCTGGATCAGCCGCAAAGCGCTGCTAAGGCCATTTTCCAGCGAGGGAAGATCGGTCCCCTTATTGTTATAGTAGCCCGTCACCAAGGCATAGGCCAGGCCGACCTCTTCGATGGCGGTGGAGTTCTGGGACATTTCTACCAACAGGTCACGGAGCTCATTGATATCCGCAGAATTTTGCAGCGTCACGCTTTTGAGCAGATCAATCGTGCGCAGAGCGCTTTGAAGCGCTTCATCCGTATTGCGTCCCGCGCTGTGATCGGCTATGTACAAGACCGTTGCATTGCCGCGCTCACTTGCCTGATAGCGGTTTAGATAATCCGGATAATCCCTCAGGGCCTGCCGCAGCCCCTCCACCTCCGGATCATCGGTGCTCAAGGCCGAAAGCAGCTCCGACAGTCCCTCAGAACCGTCGATAGCGCTGGAAAGCTGGTCAAGAGAACCAAGCAGCTTCTCCTCATGTTGATTAAAGCTGGAAAGCTCCCACCGCTGAGCCAACGCATTTTCCTGGGCAGTAAAAACACCGTCTTGCAGGGTGATATTCTCTACATCATAATTCTGAAAAGAAGTATTGGCATTATCGCCAAAGAATGTGAGGAAGTCCTCACCAAGTCCTGCGTATTTTCCATCACCGCCGATAACCGTAATACCCGTGATCGTATTTCCCGAGCCAGGCTTAGGGGCGATCATAACGCCGTCCGTCGCGATTGCGCGCGGGTCGATGCCCCGGGCGGCACAGGCGGCGGCGAAGGCGGTGTTCATGGAATCCAGCAGTTGGAGGTCCGCCGCCTCGTGTGCCTTTTCGATATAGCCGGAATAGACCGGAACGGCGACCCCGGCCAGGATAGCCAGAATGGCGACGACGACCACGAGTTCTACCAGGGTAAAGCCCTTTTTGTCACGAATCAGCATGGAGCGGATCACTTCCTTTCTGCCCCATCAGGCACTCAGCCTATGTCGTTTGCTTCCGCCAGGAGAATCCCGTAATCCAGGACCTC
>CAMVOG010000118.1 GCA_947169005.1 uncultured Clostridia bacterium
CCGCCGTTGACGCCCCTTCCCTGCCGCTCCTCGGCGTAACCGCCCAGCGACAGTGCCTTTTCAATGACGGGCGTGAAATCCTTGTCCGCGCCGATGTGGACCATGCCGGGATAGCCAACCACCTCAGTGGTAAAGACCCGGTCCGCATAGGAGGGCTTGGGCGGCATGAGACAGTTGGTGGTGAAAACGATGGGGGCGGGCAGCTCGGCAAACTCCTTCTGCTGGTTCTGCCAGGCGGTACCGATATTACCCTTGAGGTGGGGGTACTTTTTCAAGCCGGGATAGGCATGGGCAGGCAGCATTTCGCCGTGTGTATAGACATTGATCCCTTTCCCTGCCGTCTGCTCCAGGATCAGCTTGAGATCGTTCAGATCGTGGCCGCTGACCACGATGAAGGGTCCTTTCTCGAGCTTCATGCTGACCTCCGTGATCTCCGGGTGGCCGAAGGTCTCGGTATTGGCCTTGTCCAGAAGGGCCATGGCATTGAGATTGGCCTCGCCGGTCTCCAGGACGATGGGCAGCAGCTGATCCATGCCCCAGTCGTCCATGCCGATGGCAAAGAGACCCTTGAAGAGGAAGTCCGTGACCCGCTTATCCGTATAACCCAGGGCAGCGGCATGCCATGCATAGGCCGCAATGCCGCGCATGCCGAATAGTATCAGCGATTTCAGCGAGCGGATATCCTCCTGGGCATTCCAGAGCTTATCCATATCATAGTCGTCATTGCGGCCGCAGACGCTCTCACAGCTTCCGCACGCGGGCACCAGGCGCTCCTTCTCTCTGTGAAGGCGCTCCAGCATACAGTTCAGATCGGCGTCGTCAAAATTCACATTTGTAAGGGTTGCGAAAAGACATTCCAGGGCGAGCTTGCCGGTCTCCTCTGTGACAAGATGTTCATTCCCTTCCGTGGCGCGGGCCAGGCCGATCAGGGCCCCGGTAACCCGATCCTGGAGGGCGGCGGTATCGGCGGACTTGCCGCAGACGCCCATTTTGCCGGCGCAGCCCTTGCAGCCGGCGGTCTGTTCACACTGGTAACAAAACATGGTATTCCTCCTGTCTGTGATGAAGCTTATTCCTCTTCCCTGCCTATGACCTCGCCCGCGGCAGAAACGGTGACCACCGTGAGCGGGAGCTTCTTGCCGCTGGCCTCGATGGCCTTGCGCACCATGAAGGGCAGCCCGCCGCAGCAAGGTACCATCATGCGCAGGACCGTAACGCTCTTCACCTCATGGGCCGCAAAAATGCGGCTGAGCTTTTCGGCGTAGTTCACGCCGTCCAGCTTCGGGCAGCCGATAACGGTAGTACGCCCGGCGATGAAGTCCCGCTGGAGGTTCCCGCAGGCAAAGCCCGTGCAGTCCGCGGCGATCAGCAGATCCGCCCCGTCGAAATCCGGGTTGCTCTCGTTCACCAGCTTGAGCTGGATGGGGAAATTGGAGAGCAGACCGGGCTGATCGGCTGTCTGCGTCCCGGCGGCCTTCGCACTCTTCGCTGCCTTGACCGCCGCCTCGTCATAGGCAGGGGCCTCCCGCTCCTCAAAGCTGATGGCGTCCATCGGGCAGGCGGGCAGGCAGTCCCCCAGCCCGTCGCAGTAATGCTCATGCAGGAGCTTCGCCTTGCCATTCACCAGGCCGATGGCCCCCTCGTGGCAGGCAGAGGCACAGAGCCCGCAGCCGTTGCACTTCTCTTCGTCGATCTTGATGATCTTCCGGATCATGACGCAGCCTCCTCTTCCGCCTCAGCCGCGGCAGCAGCGGCCTCAGCCGCGGCTCTTGCCTTCTGCCGCTCGACAATGGCCATCAGTTTTTCGTACATCTCATCCCCCACGCACTTGCGGGCGTACTTGCACCACTGCACGCAGTTGAGGGTATCGTTGTAAATGGTGAATCCGCAGTTCTCGCATTCGACCTGCGTATCGATGGAGAAGATCTCCACCTCGTGCCCGCACTGGGGGCAGATCTTTTCCATGATCTTCGTCTCGGGTTTTCCCTGGCAGCCTTCCATGATCATGATCGTGACCTCCTTTTTCAACGCTCAGTCTTTTCGTCTCTTTCTGTGCCCAGTATAGCGAACGCGGAAAAGAAAAGACGTTGCCTGCGCAACATTTACGCAGACAACGTCAATTTTTCACCTTGGCGGCGTCCGATCACTGATCGCTTAGCGCTCTCAATACTTGACGCCCTTCCAGTACAAAGGCGTATAGACCTCGGCCTCGGGAGGCAGATCCACGTCTTTCAGGGCCCAGCGCAGGAACTCCTCCACGCCGGTACGGTCCACGATATAGCCGATGTGCTCCTTGCCGCCGGGGGCGTTGGGGTCGATGTACTCCTTCACGTAGTCGTAGGTATTGAGGATGATCTTCAGAATGCTCTCTTCGTCGACCCACTTGATGAAGTCCTCGCCCATGCGGGGATTCTTCTTGCCCGTGCGGCCCAGGAGCGTCAGACGGTAGTACTTCTTTTTGCTCCTCGTCCAGGCCCGGTCGGGGCAGTTGATGACGCAGACGCCGCAGCCGATGCACTTCTTCGCATCCCGCACGGGGCGGAAGTTCTGCATGCTCAGAGCCCCCACGGAGCGCGTCCGGCAGGCCTTGATGCAGGCTTCGCAGCTCACGCAGCGATTGGGGTCGAACTGAGGCTCCGTCATGCCCATGATGCCGAAATCGTGCATACGCACCTTGGCGCAGTCGTTGGGACAGCCGGTGCAGGCCACCTTGAAATGCAGGTCGTTGGGGAAAATGGCCTTTTCGATGCGCTTGGCCAGGCCCGTGGTATCGTAGCAGCCGAAGGGGCAGACCCGGTTGCCGATGCAGGCGATGACGTTGCGGGTGCCGGAGGCGGGATAGCCCGCGTCCTCTTCCTCCTGGTTGATCTCCAGGCCCTCGATGATGCTCTGGAGGGCGGCGTTGACCTTGTCCACGTCCGCAAAGTCGATACCGGGGATCTCAAAGCCCTGGCGGTTGGTGATGTGGAGGGTGCCGTTGCCGTACTTTTCCGCGATCTCCTGGAGAACGGGCAGGTACTTCGCCTCCAGGTGGCCGCCGGGTACGCGCACGCGGGAAGCCGTTTTTCCCCGCACCTTGGTCACGCGGAAGGCGTTCTTTTTCAGCTTGGCGGTGTTCATATCCATGGCTATTCCCTCCTCAGTCCAACAGGGTCTTGCCCTTGACGTAGTTGAAAACGGGACCGTCCAGGCAAACGTAGGTATCGCCGATCTTGCAGTGGCCGCATTTGCCCAGGCCGCAGCACATCTTCCGCTCCTGGGAGACCCAGATATTCTCCTCCCGGAAGCCGCGCTCCAGCAGGGCGGCCACGGAGAAGCGCATCATGGCGGGCGGTCCCACCACGATGGCCACGGCGGAGGCCGCGTCCTCCAGCTCCAGCTCAGGAATGAATTTGGTGACAAGGCCGATCCTGTGCTCCGGCGTCTCCTCGCCCGCGTCCAGGGTGAGGACCACGTTCATCTGCTGCCGCCAGCGCTTGAAGTCGTCCTTGAACAGGACGTCGTTCACGGACTTGAAGCCCGTGATGATGGTCATGCCCTTGCGCTCCTCGGGGTGCGCGCCGAAATGGTCGATGACGCCCCGGACCGGGGAAACGCCCGTGCCGCCCGCCACGACGACCAGCTCCCTGCCCCGGTACTCGTTCAGGTCAAAGCCGTTTCCGTAGGGGCCCCGCAGCAGAAGGCTGTCGCCCACGTAGCGCTCAAAGACCTCATTGGTGACCTTGCCCACCCGGCGGATGGTCAGATCGACGAAGCCGGGGCCGATACCGCTGACGGAAATAGGGG
The DNA here is from genome assembly GCA_947169005.1 of uncultured Clostridia bacterium. Taxonomy (GTDB): domain Bacteria; phylum Bacillota; class Clostridia; order Oscillospirales; family Oscillospiraceae; genus RGIG6375. The sequence goes on from CAMVOG010000118.1 coordinate 3,787, forward strand.
CCTCGCCGTATTTGGGGATAGAGACCTCAAAGAACTGGCCGGGCCTGACCTCCCCGTCAAAGCTCATGCGGAAGGTATATTCGATCTGCGTATGGCGGATCACTTCCAGCACCTTGGAAGGAAAAGGGATATAGTCGTTCCGGATCATTTGCCCTGCACCTCCTTCATAGCTTCGTCCAGGTGATTGACACAGCCGGAGAAGGAAATATACTCGGGACATACGTCGTCACAGCGGCCGCAGCCCACGCACATCTGATAGCCCTTGCGCTGCTTGTAGTCCAGCATCTTGTGCAGCACCTTGAAGCGCATCCGTTCCCCGTTCTTTTTGCGGTAGCTGCCGCCGCCCGCCACGTCGGTAAAGCCGTCCACCATGCAGGAGGCCCAGACCCGGCGGCGCTCGCCCAGGCGGGCGTTCTCGTCATAGTAAAGGTCCTGCATAGTGAAGCAGGTACAGGTGGGACATACGAAATTGCAGCGGCCGCAGTTGATACAGCGCTTGTCGTATTGGTTCCAGAGACTGGCCTTCGCCACGGCGGGGCTCAGTTTTTCCGGCACCGTGACCTTCACGGCGTTCTCCTCCACGTGGGCGGGAGTGACGGGCTCCTCCCCGCAGCCCCGGGCAGCGAAGAAGGCGGCCCAATCCGCGTCCTTGCAGTCTACGAGGAAGTCACCGGCAACGGGATCCAGGCTCATATCGTAGTTCTCGGACACATTGGTGCCCATGCTGACGCAGAAGCCGCTCTCGCAGCTTGCGGCGCAGCCCAGGAGCACCACCTTGACGCGCTCCCGCAGGCGGGCGTAGTAATAGTCCGCGGGGCCGTTGTGCAGGTACATATCATCCAGGCGGCGCAGGGCGTGGAGGTCGCAGCTCCGCAAAAGGAGGATAGCACCCTTCACCGGGGGCTCCGGTTCGGTGCAGGCCTCCTGGGTGAAGTAGAAGAGGGTCTGGGAAGCGGGGGTCAGCGCCTCCTTAAAGGAGTAGTGGGATCTCTCCTTCAGCTCGATCTCTTCCAGCTTCGTCACCCTGGCGTAGCGCACGGAGTCCGTGTCTGAAAAGCATCCCTCCCCCACAAAGCGGTGGGGTGCCCAGATCTCATAGTCCGCGGCATGGGTGGCAAGCCAAAGATCCAGCGTTTCCCGGGATACGCGATAGCCCATGATGTATTCTTCTCCTTTCTGTTTATAATATGGAATGATACCAGTATAACACAAAAGAGCCCTCTGTGACGTTGCGCCTGCAACATTACAGAGGGCTACTTAGTATTTTCACAGCACGCGGAAGGTGTTCCGGTCGTAGTCGATGAGGCCGTCCTCGCGCATTTTGCTCAGTTCCCGGGTGAGGGCGCTACGGTCCGCGCAGAGGTAGTCCGCCAGCTCCACACGGCTCAGGGGCAGCTCGATATACTTGCTCCCCTGCTTCTGGACCTGGAGCATGAGATAGGCTAAAATCTTCTCCCGCAGGGTCTTTTTGGAAATGACCTCCACCTTCTGCATGAGACTTTGGTTTTTCTCCGCAAGCTGGGTCACCATGTTTTCGATCAGCCGATGATGAAACTCGCAGGTATGGCTGCAGGTATGCATCATGCGGCGGAAGGGCAGGAACAGCGCCTCGCAGTCCTCCGCGGCCACAAAGCTGACGGTGGACATGGAATCCACGGCGCAGGCAAAGCTCTCCCCGAAGAGCTCGCCGGGACCCACCCGCAGGAGCATGGTCTTATTGCCCCAGATATCCTCCTTCACCATGTCCACGGAGCCGGTGAGCAGGATACCCACCTGCTGGATATCCGCTTCCTCCAGGGCCAGGCTCTCCCCTTTTTCGTAACGCTTCACGTGATAGCCGATGCAATTCAGCATCACGTCCATTTTACCGGGGTCGATCCCCTCAAAAAGTGGGGAGCTCTGTGCCAGCGCGATCGTTTGCTGCATATGACGCCCTCCCTTCGCTTATTCCTCTGTCTCGTCCTCGTCCGGCTCAGGCGCATAATCCTCCTCGGGCAGGGGCATGAACTCGTTGGGCTCGATGCCCTTCATTTCGTTCCACTGCTCCCGGGTAATGAGGATCTGACGGGGCTTGGAGCCCTCGAAGGGGCCCACGATGCCCTTTTGCTCCATCTGGTCAACCAGGCGGGCGGCGCGGGAATAGCCCAGCTTCAGCCGCCGCTGGAGCATGGAGACGGAGGCCTGCTTGCTCTCCAGGATCACGTCCACGGCCGCGTCGAACATCTCGTCCAGCTCGTCGCCGTCCGCAGGCTCGGGGGGCAGCTCCGGCTCCTTCTTATCCTTGCCGTCCTTGCCGCTCTTCTCCGCGTTTAGCTCGATCTGCTTGTTGATATCCTCGGAATAGTTGGCCTCGCTGTGCTCCTTGACGAAGTTCACGATGTCCTCCCGCTCCTCGTCCGTGACGAAGGTGCCCTGCACGCGCAGGGGTTTGCCGGAGCCCAGGGGGAAATAGAGCATATCGCCCTTGCCCACCAGCTTTTCCGCGCCGGTGGTGTCCAGGATGATGCGGGAGTTCAGCGCCGAATCCACGGCGAAGGCGATACGGGAGGGGATATTGGCCTTCATAAGGCCCGTGATCACGTCCGCGGAGGGGCGCTGGGTGGCGATAACCAGATGGATGCCCGAGGCGCGGCCCATCTGAGCCACGCGGCAGATGGATTCCTCCACGTCCTTGGCGGCGATCATCATCAGATCGGCCAGCTCGTCGATGAGCACCACGATCTGAGGAAGGCGCTGGCCGCCCTCCTGCTTTAAAATCAGATTATTGTAGGTCGCCAGGTCCCGGGCCCCCACCTCAGCAAAGAGGGAGTAGCGCTTCATCATTTCCACTACGGCCCACTGGAGAGCGCCCGCGGCCTTCTTCGGGTCCGTCACGACGGGGATCAGGAGGTGCGGGATGCCGTTGTAAACGCCCAGCTCGATCATCTTCGGGTCCACCATGATGAGGCGGACCTCCTCGGGCGTCGCCTTGAAGAGCAGGGAGAGGATCAGCGAATTCATACACACGGACTTACCGGAGCCCGTGGTACCGGCGATAAGCATGTGGGGCAGCTTGGCGATATCCCCCACGATGGGCTTGCCGGCGATATCCTTGCCCACGGCAAAGGAGAGCTTGGAGTTCTTCTTCTCAAACTCGGAGGATTCGATGATCTCCCGCAGGGCCACGACGGTGGTGACCTTGTTGGGCACCTCGATGCCCACGATGGAGATCTTATTGGGGATAGGCGCGATACGCACGCCCGTGGCGCCCAGGGCCAGTGCGATATCATCGGAAAGATTCGTGAGGCGGGAGAGCTTTACCCCCTGCTCCAGCTCCACCTCGTAGCGGGTGACGGAGGGGCCGCGGGTCACGTCACGGAGGGTAGCGGCGATGCCGAAGCTGCGGATGGTGTTTTCCAGCCGCTGGGCGTTCATCTGGACCTCTGCCATGCCCTCGGCACCGTTGCTGCCCGAGGCAGGAGCCAGCAGCTCCGTGGGCGGGTACACATACTCCGGCGGCGCCGCCTCGGCCATGGACTGGCCGATCTGCTGGGCGATCTCCTGGGAGGCGGCGGCCACCTCTGCCTCGTTGCGCAGCTTCTCCGCCTTTTTCCCCGCCGCGTATTCCTGTTCCAGAGGGGTCATCTCCCCTACCGGGGCTTTCTCGG
>CAMVOG010000119.1 GCA_947169005.1 uncultured Clostridia bacterium
CTGTTCAATCAGCTTACCGGGGCCCGCCAGCACGTGGGCAACTTCCCCGGCGTTACCGTGGACCGGAAGGACGGCCGCATCAAGGGCCATCCCGAGACTCTGGTGACGGACCTGCCCGGCATCTACTCCATGTCCCCCTACAGCAGCGAGGAGATCGTTTCCCGCAGCTTCGTGGTGCAGGAGAAGCCCAAGGCCATCATCAACATCGTGGACGCCACCAACATCGAGCGCAACCTTTACCTCACCATGCAGCTGCTGGAAATGAACGTGCCCATGGTGGTGGCGCTGAACATGATGGACGAGCTGACGGCCAACGGCGGCTCCGTGGACCTGAACGGCATGGAGGCTGCCCTGGGCGTGCCCGTGGTGGCCATCTCCGCTGCGAAGAACTGGGGCGTGGACGAGCTGGTTGACCACGCCATCCACGTGGCCCGCTACCAGGAGCGCCCCCAGCGGCAGGATTTCTGCGGCGAGGACGCCAACGGCGGCGCGGTGCACCGCTGCCTACACGGCATCAGCCATCTGAATGAGGACCACGCCGCCCGGGCGGGGCTGCCCCTGCGCTTCGCCGCCTCCAAGCTGGTGGAGGGGGACGAGCTGGTGACGGAGCAGCTTGAGTTGGACGCCAACGAGACCGAGATGGTGGAGCATATCGTCAGCCAGATGGAGGCCGAGCGGGGCCTGGACCGGCGGGCCGCCATCGCGGATATGCGCTTCCGCTTCATCATGGGCTGCTGCGCCGATAACGTGACGAAGCCCCGGGAGAGCCGGGAAAAACGCCGCAGCGAGCGGCTGGACCGCGTTCTCACGGGCAAATATACCGCCATACCCACCTTTATTCTGGTGATGGCCCTGGTGTTTTACCTCACCTTCAACGTCATCGGCCTCCATCTGCAGGAGCTTTTGGAGCTGGGCATCGGCGCTCTCACGGATCTGGTGGACCGGGCCCTTACGGCGGGCGGCGTCAACGAGGTCCTGCACGGGCTGATCGTGAAGGGCATTTTCGAGGGAGTGGGGAGCGTGCTGAGCTTCCTGCCCATCATCGTGACGCTGTTCTTCTTCCTCTCCCTGCTGGAGGACAGCGGCTACATCGCCCGCGTGGCCTTCGTCATGGACAAGCTGCTGCGCAAGCTGGGGCTTTCGGGCCGCAGCATCGTGCCCATGCTTATCGGCTTCGGCTGCACGGTCCCGGCGGTCATGGCGACCCGTACCCTCCCCAGCGAACGGGACCGGAAAATGACGATCCTGCTGACGCCCTTTATGAGCTGTTCCGCCAAGGTGCCCATCTACGCCTTTTTCGTCAACGCCTTCTTCCCGCGGCAGGGGGGCTTCATCATGACGGGGCTCTACGTCCTGGGCATCCTCCTGGCGATCCTGGTGGCCCTGCTCTACAAGGGGACTCTCTTCAAGGGCGAGGCGGTGCCCTTCGTCATGGAGCTGCCCAACTACCGGCTGCCGGGGCTGAAAAACGTCCTGCGGCTGCTGTGGGAAAAGGCCAAGGACTTCCTGCAAAGGGCCTTTACCGTTATCCTCATCGCCACCATCGTCATCTGGTTCCTGCAGAGCTTCGATCTGCGCTTCAACGCGGTGGAAAACTCCCAGGACAGCATTCTCGCCATGCTCGCGGGGCTCATCGCGCCCCTGCTGCGGCCCATCGGCCTGGGAGACTGGCGCATTGCCACCTCTCTGATCTCGGGCTTCATGGCGAAGGAAAGCGTGGTGGCTACCATGGAGCTGCTCTTCGGCGGCAGCGTTGCGGCCTCCCTGACGGCGGCCACGGCGGCGCTGATGCTGGTCTTTTCGCTGCTCTATACCCCCTGCGTGGCGGCGGTGGCCTCCATCCGGCGGGAGCTGGGGCGGAAATGGGCCGGGGCCGTGGTGCTCTGGCAGTGCGTGGTGGCCTGGCTCGCCACCCTGGTCCTGCGGGCTGTTCTGATCCTGTGCGGGGTGATCTGAATGAATCTTTGGGATATCGTGATCGTCGCGGCCCTGGTCCTGGTGGTGGCCCTGGTGGTGACGAAGCTGGTCCGCGATAAAAAGCGCGGCAAGGGAAGTTGCTCCTGCGGCTGCTGTGACGGCTGCGCGGGCTGCGGAAAAATAAAGGAAGAATAAGAGCGCTGCCAAGAGGAGGAAAAACCCATGTCCGTCCCGACCTATGCCCTGGCCGCCTGGTCCGGCTCCGGGAAGACGACTTTTCTGGAAAAGCTGCTGCCCGCCTTGAAGGAGCGGGGGCTGCGGGTGGCCGTGGTGAAGCACGACGGCCACGATTTTGAGCTGGACAGGGAGGGCAAGGATACCTGGCGGCTGACCCGCGCCGGGGCGGACGTGACTGCCATCGTCTCCGCCACCCACGCCGCCGTAATGGAAAACCGCCCCGTTCCGCTGGAGGAGGTCGTGGCAGGCATCCGAAACGTGGATCTGATCTTAGTGGAGGGGGCCAAAAACGGCCCCTGGAAAAAGATCCTCTTTTATCGCGCCGGGGCGGGCAAGCCCCCGGCGGCGGACCCGAAGCGCTGCGCCGCCGTCGTCACCGATACGCCTCTGGACACCCGCGCCCCCTCCTTCGCCCTGGACGACGCGGCGGGCCTGGCGGATTGGCTGACTGAGCGGGTGCGCAATTACGCGGAGCTGACGTAAGGCAAATCGCATATTTACAGGGCGGTCACGGCATGATAAAATGAAGCTGATAGTTGAAGTATGAACAGAACAATGCGGAAGGAGGATGCAGCATGGATATGCGGGCAGAAAAGGAACGGTATACCTATGCGGATTATCTGGAATGGCCGGATGACGAGCGGGTGGAGCTGATCGAGGGCGTCCCTGTCATGATGGCGCCGCCTCAGTTCATCCATCAGAAGGTCGTGATGGAGCTGAGCCGGCAGATTTCAAATTACTTGCTCGATAGGCCCTGCCTGGTGCTCCCTGCTCCCTTCGGCGTTCGGCTCTTTGAAGAAGCCGAGGATGAGCCGGAGCTGATCGACACGGTGGTCGAGCCGGATATCACGGTGATCTGTGACCGCAGTAAGATCGACAAGCAGGGTTACAAGGGCGCGCCGGCCTGGATCATCGAGGTGCTCTCACCCTCCACCGGCAGCCATGACCGCTCTGTGAAATATAAGCTCTACGAGCGGGCCGGGGTGGGGGAGTATTGGCTCGTTGACCCGGAAAGCAAGGTCGTGCAGACCTTTTCTCTGGAAGAGGGCCTTTTCCGCACCGGGGATTACCTCGTCGGCGGCGGCACGCTCCGCTCGGCCACCTTCCCGGAGCTGACCATAGACCTGGACCGCGCCTTTGCCGAATGAAAAACGCCCGGAAACGGAAAACCTCCGCTTCGGGGCGTACTCCATAAAGAAGCTGTTTTGAGGCGGCAATCACCGGCTCAAAAGGATATGAAACCGGCGTGACCGTTGCGGTCACGCCGGTTTTTTCTTGGATTATGTGGGGCAAAATCCGATGCTCGTTATAACTGTGGACAATAGAAGATCTATTCGGCAAACGAGAATTTACTTAATCGATTGTACTGATAACAGAACCAGGTCTGGGCTCTTCGATACCGTCGCCATCATTTTCTTTGGAATCACTTATCTCAATGAAACACAGTTTCCTGCGGTCATAGTCCCAGTGCGGTTCTTTGTACCAGTAATTCATCAGGCGGATGTGTTCCCGTACTCTTTTTTCCCAGTACTCAGGAGGGAAAGCGTAATTCAGTAAACGTAGAAAGCTTTCGAATCCATGAAGACGCGGATCTTCAATGGCGTTATAGTCGTAGATTTTGTGTTCTATATACAGCCATTTGCCGTCTTCTGCGTGGTCCCGGTAATAACGCCAAACCTTCTGTGCAGGCGGGTCGGGCTCCTTTATGAAACGGCACACCTGCTCAAGTTGCCAATATTTCAGATCCTCTTCGTCTTTCGCGCGATATACTACGACATCGTCTCCGCCGCGCTCGCCTTCATGCATCACAGTCAGCCCGTCAAGATACTCTCCCGCAAAGCAGTCTACAGGCTGGTCGGCCACTTCCTTCGGAAGACGTGCGCGTATCCATTTTTCATCCAGTCTCATTTCTTATTAACCCCTACAAATTGCGATTTGTTTTCATCATTGTACCATTGCTGACCCGCGTGGTCAATTACCCTACTTTCAAAGGGAAGGAGGCACTTCCTTAAGAAGCGCCTCCTTCCGGGCGTGCATTTTTTTCTAAGCACTAAGCACTGAGCACTAAGCACTGAGTCCTGAGTCCTTACCGATACCACTTGGCCCCCTGGGCCGTGTCCTCCACGGTGACGCCCATGGCCTTCAGCTCGTCGCGGATGCGGTCAGCCTCCGCGTAATTTTTTGCTTTTTTCGCCTGGGCCCGCTGCAGCACCAGCGCGTCGATGGCGGGGTCGCCCTCCCCGATGATCGTGATCTCGCCTGAGGCGGCGGAAGCCTTCTGAGCGGCCTCCTTTTCCCGCAGGGCCGCGGCCTTCTCCAGAAGGGAGAGGGACAGCACCCGGTCATAGTCTCCGATCACGGCCAGCTTCGTGGCGTCGTTGGTCTTGAGCTTCAAGGCGTCGTACAGGGCGGTGACGCCCATGGAGCTGTTCACGTCGTTGCCAACGAGCTGGATGAACTTTTCGCGCGCCTCCGACAGAACGGCCTCGTCCACGGCCCCGTCCTCGGGCTTCAGAGCGGCCACGCGCTTCAAAAGCTTCTGATAGGTCCCCGCCGCGTTGTCCAGATTCTCCCAGGAGAACTCCAGGCTCTTGCGGTAGTGGCTCTGCAGGCAGAAGAGCCGGTAGGCCAGGGGATCGTAGCCCTTTTCCTCCAGCAGCGAGACCGTGAGAAACTCGCCCTTGGATTTCGACATCTTGCCGTCCGCCGTGTTCAGATGGTGGACGTGCATCCAGTATTTGCACCATTCGTGGCCCAGGTAGGCCTCGGACTGGGCGATCTCGTTGGTGTGGTGGGGGAAGGCGTTGTCGATGCCGCCGCAGTGGATATCCAGGTATTCACCCAGATATTTCATGGAGATGCAGGAGCATTCGATGTGCCAGCCGGGATAGCCCACGCCCCAGGGAGAATCCCATTTAAGCGCCTGGTCCTCGAATTTGGACTTGGTAAACCACAGCACGAAGTCGGCCTTGTTCCGCTTGTTGCCGTCCTCGTCCACGCCCTCCCGGACGCCCACGGCCAGGTCCTCCTCCTCATGCTCGTTGAAAACGTAATACTGCCTGAGCTTCGAGGTGTCAAAATAGACGTTGCCCCCGGCAAGGTAAGCGTAGCCCGTGTCCAGCAGCTTTGTGATGACCTTGATGTATTCGTCGATCATCCCCGTGGCAGGCTGCACGATCTCCGGGGTCTTGATGTTCAGCTTGGCGCAGTCAGCAAAGAAGGCGTCCGTGTAAAACTGTGCGATCTCCATCACGGTCTTGTGTTCGCGCCTGGCGCCCTTGAGCATCTTGTCCTCGCCGGTGTCGGCGTCGGAGGCCAGGTGCCCCACGTCCGTGATGTTCATGACCCGGGTCACGTCATAGCCCGCGTAGCGCAGCAGCTTTTCCAGCACGTCCTCCATGATGTAGCTGCGCAGGTTGCCGATGTGGGCAAAATGGTATACGGTGGGGCCGCAGGTGTACATTTTCACCTTGCCCTCTTCCCGGGGGATAAAGTCTTCCTTTTTGCGTGTGGCGGAATTATAGAGTTTCATAGCGAAGTCTCCTAAGAGTTCAGAGTTCAGAGTTCAGAGTTCAGAGTTCAGAGTTCAGAGCTCAAAGTTCAGAGCTCAAAGTTCAGAGTTCAGAGTTCAGAGTTCAGAGCTCAAAGTTCAGAGCTCAGAGTTCAAAGTTCGGGGCGGTCCTTCGGATCGCCCTGTTCCCGGCCTTCCAGCTTTTCCAGCCGCGCCCGCAGGGCGGCCAGCTCGGCGGCGACGGGGTCGGAAACGTGGATCTGGTCCACTTCCTTGACGTAGTTGACCTTTTCGCCCGCCTTGCGGACGATGCGGGCGGGGATGCCCACGGCGGTGGCGTCGGGCGGGACGGCCTGCAGCACCACGGCGTTGGCCGCGATGCGGGCGTTGTCCCCCACGGTGAAGGGCCCCAGGACCTTGGCCCCGCTGCCCACCAGCACGTTGTTGCCCAGGGTGGGGTGGCGCTTGCCGTGGTCCTTGCCCGTGCCGCCCAGGGTCACGCCCTGGTAAAGCAGACAGTCGTCCCCGATCTCGGCGGTCTCGCCGATGACGGTGCCCATGCCGTGGTCGATCACCAGGCGGTGGCCGATGGTCGCCCCCGGGTGGATCTCAATGCCCGTAAAATGCCGCGACCACTGGGACACCATGCGCGCCAGAAAGCGCAGACGGTGCCTGTAGAGGAAGTGGGCAAAGCGGTGGTATATGATGGCGTGGACGCCCTGGTACAGCAGCAGGATCTCCAGGGAGGAGCGGGCTGCCGGGTCCCTCGCTTTATAGGCGTTCAGCGTTTCGCGGAGGTTTTTGAACATAAAAGCAGGACCTCAGTATTGGCGCACGACCGCCGTGACCTTGCCGAGCAGAGTGGCCTCGCTCCCGTCGATGGGGGCGTAGTTGTCGTTCTCCGGCAGCAGCCACACGCTGCCGCCCCGGATGGTGAGGCGCTTGCAGGTGGCCTCGTCCCCGATGAGGGCCACGACGATCTCACCCTCGTCGGCGGTCTCCTGTCTGCGGACCACGATCATGTCCCCGTCCAGGATGCCCGCGTTGATCATGGAATCCCCCTTGATGCGCAGGGCGAAATACTCCCCGCTTTTCTCGGGATCATAAGGGAGGCGGCCGATGGCGTCCTCTACCGCCAGAATGGGGGAGCCCGCCGCCACCGTGCCCAGAATGGGCACGCCGGAGGCGCTTTCGCCCACCAGCCGGATGGAGCGGTTCTGCCCCTCGGCGCGCTTGATGTAGCCCGCCTTCTCCAGCCTGTTCAGATGGCTGTGTACCGTGGAGGGGGAGGAGAGACCCGCCGCCGCGCAGATGTCCCGCACGGAGGGGGGATAGCCGTTCTCCTTGATGTAGCTGCGGATGCAGTCCAGCACCGCGCTTTGTGCCTTGGTCAGTTTTGCCATTTTCATCACCAGGCCCTTTCCGGGGCGCCGCGTTAGACGGCGCTTAAAATCGTACTTACATTCTATTATACATGAACTCCGCCCATAATGCAAATACTAATTGCAGTTTCTTGGTAGGTTTTTTGCAAAAAATTGAGGGGAGGTAGCCAATATGCCGCCGGAGAGGGAGGAAAAGCTCAGCCCGGCCGCCGTGCGCCGCCTTCTGGGCGGCAGCGACGACCTGAATGAGCGGGAGCTGAGCCTGGGCGGCCCGGGGGGTCCGCGGGCCACGCTGTTCTATATAGAAGGACTGGTCAGCGGCGAAACCGTGGCCCGGGAGGTGATCTTCCCGGCAGGGG
>CAMVOG010000120.1 GCA_947169005.1 uncultured Clostridia bacterium
CCTGCGGCTGCCGGACAAGGGGGAGGTGCTGTTTGACGGGACCGCCACGGCGAGGCTGGACCGGAACGAGCTGCGGCGGCGGCACGTGGCGACGATCTACCAGGATTTTGCCCTCTTTCCCCTGCTGAACGTGACGGAGAACATTCTCTTTCCCCTGGAGCTGCGGCACACGCCCCGGAAGGCGGCGCTGGCGGAGGCCAGGCGCTGGGCGGAGCGGGCCCAGCTCCCGGAGGAGCTGCTGGACCGGCGGCCGGGGGCCATCTCCGGCGGCGAGCAGCAGCGGACGGCGGTGGCCCGAGCCTTCGCCGCCGGGGCGGAGGTGCTGCTGGCGGACGAGCCCACGGGCAATCTGGACAGCGCCACCAGCGAGGAGATCGTTTCCCTCCTGCTGGCCGCCGCCCACGAGGAGGGGCGCTGCGTGGTGGTCGTCACCCACGATATGGAGGTGGCCCGCCGGGCGGACCGCATCCTGCGGCTGGAGGACGGGCTGCTGACGGAATGGCGCTTCGGATAAAAAAGGACCCCGAAAGCAGGGCTTTCGGGGTCTTCTTCCATTCAAAATTCAGCTTTCGCCGTTCAAAAAGGCCACGATCATGCTGCGGGTGAGGCTGATGCCGTCGTCCTTCAGGTCCAGCTCGTCCCGGGTGAACCAGCCGGCGTAGCTCAGCTCCGAGCGGTCCACGGTGATCTCCGGGCTGCCGTCCAGGCGGGCGAAGAAGCCCAGGAGCATGCTGGAGGAAAGACCCCAGGGCTGGCTGCCCCAGTAGCGCAGGTCCTTGACCCGCAGGCCCGTTTCCTCCATGACCTCCCGGCGCACCGTGTCCTCCGGGCACTCCCCGATCTCGCAAAAGCCCGCCACCAGGGCGTAGTGAGTGTAGTCCCGCCCGGCGTAGCGGGTCAGCAGGACCCGGTCCCCGTCCGTGACGCAGACGATGACCACCGGGGAGATTTTGGGATAGATCGTGTTGCCGCAGTGGGGGCAGACCAGGCTGCGCTCCGTCTTCCCCGGCTCCGTGGGGTGGCCGCAGCGCCCACAGAAGCGGTTATCCCAATACCAGCCCGCCAGGTGGCCCGCCGTGACGGCGGCAAAGCTCCAGGGCTTGGGCAGGGCGTGCATGAGCTCCCCGAAATGGTGCATCTCAAAGCCCGTGGGGGGCTCCTCGCCCCGGGCCATGTAAAGCACGCGGTCGTCGATGGAGATGAGGGGGAAGGCCTCGGGGGCCTTGTCCCCCAGGGCGGCAAAGGTCTGGAAAGGGGTTTCCCCCGTCAGCCGGGAGGAAAGGAAGCCCTTTTCGTTAAAAATCAAAAGAAAATCCTCCCCTTGGGGCGCTCTGCCGTAGGGGTAGGCGTTGGAATAGACCGCGGGGGCGATATTCTGGATCATCATATGGTATCACCTGTTTTCAAAAGCATAAGCACAGTATAGCACGCTTTGGGAAATTGACAAGCGTTTTTCTTGCCATTCGGCGCGGTTTGGGGTATGATGGGGAAGAATGGAATCAGTACGCAGAACTCAGAACACGGGAGGCGAGGCTTTTGTCGAACTACGATAAAATGGCCGCGGGGGCGCGGGAGCTTTTTCTGGGATACGACCAGGAGGCCATCATCCGCCGCTGGGGATTGGAAGCGGACGAGGACTACCTCTATCTCCGCTATCTGAGCCAGCCCCTGCGCATCGGGCGGAAGACCGGCCTGGTGGAGCCCGCCGCGCCGGGCGCTTTCGTCTCCCCCGGCGCGGTAAACGAGAGCATGATCCTGTTTGACGCGCTCACCCTGTCGGACCCCCGCCCCGTGCCGGAGGGCGTGTGGCGCTCCGTCAGCGACCTGGGCGGCATCATCGGCTCCGGCCATTCGCGGCTGCTGAGCCATGAGAAGGAGGCCGCCCTCTTCGCGGGGAAAGTGCCCCTCCTGCGGGAGGCCTGCGCCCGCTTCGGCCGGGAGGAGCCGGGCAAGGCGGACGTGAGCTTCGTCTTCCCCGTCTTCGGCGGCTTCGAGGTCTGGTTCCGCTTCTGGGACGGGGACGAGGAATTCCCCGCCAGCATCCAGTATCTGTTCGACGGCAGCGCCCTGCGCTTCATGCACTATGAGACGCTTTGGTATCTGATGGGCAATATTATAGACCATATTCAATGGCACATCGCTGAAAGGAGATAAGCCCCCATGAAATACGAAAACCTGTTCAAGCCCATTCGCCTGGGCAACACCCTGTTCCGCAACCGCATTTTCGCCTCTCCCCAGGGCTTTTACAACGTGGGGGCGGACTGCTTCCCCAACCCGGAGACCGCCGCTTACTACGAGCGGAAGGCCATCGGCGGCTTTGCCTCCATCTGCGTGGGCGACTGCATCGTGGACCGGGAGCGGGGCTGCCACTACAGCTTCCTTTTCAATATTGAGGACCCCAACTCCCTGCCCGGCTTCGCGGCGGTGGCGGGGGCCGTTTCCCGCCACGGCTGTGTGGCCTCCTGCGAGCTGAGCCACGCGGGCATGTACGCCCACGCCAGCCAGGACGCGGGCTTCCCCCTCTACGGGCCCGTGGAGCTGGATAATCAGTACGGCCATGTGCGGCAGATGGACGAGGCGGACATTCAGCGGGTGCTGGAGCATTACGCCGCCTGTGCCGACTTCGCCAAGCAGGCGGGCTTCGGCATGATCACCCTCCACGGCGGCCACGGCTGGCTGCTGGCCCAGTTCATGTCCTCCAGGCTCAACACCCGCAAGGATCAGTGGGGCGGCAGCCTGGAGAATCGCATGCGGCTGCCCCTGGCGGTGGTGGAGGCCGTGCGGAAGGCCGTGGGCCCCGGCTTCCCCATCGAGTTCCGCATGAGCGGCAGCGAATGCAACTCCGTGGGCTATGACCTGGGCGAGGGCGTAGAGCTGGCCAAGGCCCTGGACGGGAAGGTGGACCTCATCCACGTTTCCGCCGGGAACCACGAGGTACTGGAATCCATGTGCATCACCCACCCCTCCATGTTCCTGGAGGACGGCTGCAACGCCTACCTGGCCCGGGAGATCAAAAAGCACGTCAAGACCCCCGTGGCCACCGTGGGCGCTTTCACGGACCCGGCCATGATGGAGGAGGTCATCGCCTCCGGCGGGGCCGATATCGTACAGCTGGGCCGCCAGAGCCTGGCAGACCCGGACTTCCCCCTCAAGGCCCGCACCGGGCGGGAGGAGGAGATCAACCGCTGTCTGCGCTGCAACACCTGCTTTGCGGGCAACGGGCGCTATCGCACTCTCCAGTGCGCCATCAACCCGGAGATCGGGCGGGAGCTGGCCGTGCGGACCACGCTGCCCGCGCCGGAGAAGAAAAAGGTCCTGGTCATCGGCGGCGGCCCCGGCGGGATGCAGGCAGCTCTCACTGCCGCGCGGCGGGGGCATCGGGTCATTCTCTGCGAGAAGGGGCCGCGGCTCGGCGGCGTCCTGCTCTGTGAGGAGAAGGTGCCCTTCAAGGAGCATTTGGCCCAGTATCTCGCCCGCCAGGCCCGTCTCTGCGAAAAAGCAGGGGTGGAGATCCGGCTGAATACGGAGGTCACCCACGAATACGCCGCCGTGGAGAAGGCGGACGTGATCGTGGCCGCCCTGGGCGCGCGGCCCAGCGTCCCCCCCATTCCGGGCATTGAAAAGGCCCTGGGGGCGGAGGCGGCCTACGTGGAGCCGGAGAAGGTGGGCAATCAGGTCGTCATCCTGGGCGCAGGCCTCGTGGGCATTGAGCTGGGGCTCTTCCTGGCGGGTCTGGGCCGCAGGGTCACGATCCTGGAAGCCAAGAGCCAGCCCACCGTGGACCCGGGCAACATGCACACCCTCGCCATCATGCAGGAAATGCCCCGCCGGGGCGTGGAGCTGCTGACGGACGTGCGGGTGGACAAGCTGGACGAAACGGGCGTCACCGCCGGGGAGCGCTTCTTCCCCGCCGACACGGTCATCGCCGCCACGGGACAGCGGCCCCTCATGGACGAGGGCGCGGCCTTCTACGACTGCGCGCCGGAGTTCTATCAGCTTGGCGACTGCCTGGCCCCCCGCAACATTCTCAGCGCCACCCAGGAGGCCTTCACCGTGGCAAGAGATATCGGGCGGAGCTTCTGAATCATCAGGCCGACTTTTGAGGGGAGGAGCGCATGGAAAGAAAACCGGAGCTGGACCTGGGGCGGGTCCTGGCGATGCTGGCGGTGGTGGCGATCCACGTCAGCAGCGGCTATATTTACGCGGAGAGCGCTTTCTCTCCCGGCGGCATGAATCCCGCCTACGTGCTCAACCAGGCCGGCCGCTTCTGCGTGCCCCTCTTTATCCTGCTCTCCGGGGCCTCTCTCGGCCTGCGAAGCGGGAAGGAAGCGCCCCTGCGCTTCTGGCTTTCCCGGCTGAAGAAGCTGGGCGTTCCCTATCTGATCTGGTGGGCCGTCTATCAGTTTTCCGCCATCGGCTTCCGGCTGAGCCGTCTGGGGGAGCTGCCCTGCCTCGCCCAGCCGCTCCGCTCGCTGCTTCTGGGCTGGGGCGCGCCGCACCTCTACTTCGTGCCCGTGCTTTTCCAGCTCTATCTGCTCACGCCCCTGCTGCGGCCCGCCGCCCGCCGCTTTCCCCGGGCCAGTCTGCTGCTTTCCTTCCTGCTCAGTCTTCCGGCAAATTGGCTGGTGGATATGGGGATACAGGGCTATCACCCCATACCGGGTCTGCCGGGCTCCCTGCTGTGGATGCTCTTTCCCTGCTGGATCTTCTATTACGTCTGCGGGCTGGTCGCCGGGCAGCGGATGGACCGGCTCTCCCCCATGCCGAAGGGCCTCTCCCCGCTTTGGCTCCTCTGCACGCTGGCCGTGCTGATCGCCTATCTTCCCCATACCAAGGCAACCGGCTCCTTGGGCTCCATTACCCCTGCCATGCTGCCCATCACGCTGCTGGTCTTCCTGTCCTGCTGCAGCCTCCGGCGTCCCCTTGAGCGCTTTACCCCGCTGAGGCGAATCGTCAGTTTCCTGGCGGCCCACTCCATGAGCGTATACTTCTGCCACGTTCTGCTGCTGGAGCTTTGGCGGAAGATCTATCTGCCGGGGATGCACGGGATGCTTATCCTCCTGATCCTGGTCACGCTGAGCTCCCTGCTCTTTGCCTGGCTGCTGGACAGCCTGCTTGCCCGCGTCAAAAAAGCCCTGCGCCGCAGGGCCGCCGGATAAACGGATATACGAAAAGGGCGCGCCGTGGTTTGCGGCGCGCCCCTTTTCTTTGCTTAGTGCTTTTCACCCTCGTGGATCACGTGCCCGCACTCCGGGCAGGTGGCGTCCTCCACGACGAAGCTGTCCCGCAGGAAGACCTCGATCTCCTCCCCGCACTGGGGGCATTTGATTTCCTTGAGGACAGGGGTCCTCTTCTTGCTTTCGCAGCCGTCCATAACAGCCATTTTCCACACGTTCCTTTCCTTTTATACTTTCCCTTCCGGGGTTTATCGCTTGCTCTTGGGCTTACCCAGGATCTCGGCGCCGATGATGGCCTCCCGCCAGCTTCTGGCGGGCTGATGGGCCGAGGCGGGCGCGGGCTCGGGCTTTGCGCCCCGCAGGCGCTCCAGCTCCTTCTTCGCGGCCTCATACTCCGCCTTCAGCCGCTCATAGTCCCGGTGCTCCTCATGGGGGTCCCAGCCCTCGTCCCCGTCTACGGGGACCGTGTTGGCGAGCAGCTCGTCCGGGGCGGGAGAGCTGTTCCTCACGGGGCCGTCCCAGGGGATGCCGGGGAGGAAAACGCTCTTCCCGGCCATTACTTGCCGCCCTCTTCCTTGGCGATGGCCTTACGCATATCGGTATCGGCGTTCACGTTCTGCATATTGTAGTAGTCCATGACGCCCAGACGCCCGCTGCGGAAGGCTTCCGCCATGGCCTTGGGCACCTCGGCCTCGGCCTCCACGACCTTGGCGCGCATTTCCTGCACGCTGGCCTTCATTTCCTGCTCGCGGGCAACGGCCATGGCGCGGCGCTCCTCGGCCTTGGCCTGGGCGATGCGCTTGTCGGCCTCGGCCTGGTCCGTCTGGAGCTGAGCGCCCACGTTGCGGCCCACGTCGATATCCGCGATGTCGATGGAGAGGATCTCGAAGGCGGTGCCCGCCTCCAGGCCCTTGCTCAGCACGGTGCGGGAGATGCGGTCCGGGTTTTCCAGGACCTCCTTGTGGCTCTCGGCGCTGCCGATGGTGGTGACGATGCCCTCGCCCACGCGGGCGATGATGGTCTGCTCCCCGGCGCCGCCCACCAGGCGGTCGATATTGGCGCGGACCGTGACCTTGGCCTTGGCCCGCAGCTCGATGCCGTTCTTGGCGATGGCCGCCACCACGGGGGTCTCGATGACCTTGGGGTTGACGGACATCTGCACGGCCTCCAGCACGTCGCGGCCCGCCAGGTCGATGGCGGCGGCGCGCTCAAAGCCCAGGTTGATATCCGCGCGCTGGGCGGCAATGAGGGAATTGACCACCCGGTCCACGTTGCCGCCGGCCAGGAAGTGGGCCTCCAGCTTGTTGACGGGAATATCCAGGCCGGCCTTGGCGGCCTTGATCATGGCGCGGACGATGCGGCCCGGGTCCACCCGGCGCAGACGCATACCGACGAGGGTCCACACGCTGATCTTCACGTTGGCGGCCAGGGCGCTGATCCACAGGGTAACGGGGATGAAGTGGAAGAAAAGCACCAGCACGATGATCGCCAGGGCAACGATGACCATAATCAGATAGGGGGGCATACTCATTCTCCTTTCTTTTTCACGACGACGCGGTTGCCGCCGACTTCTGTGACTATCAGCTCCGTACCGGCCTCAAGGGATTCGCCCCGGGTCAGCACGTCCACCCGCTCGCGCTCCAGCTCCGCCGTTCCGGCGGGGCGCAGGTCCGTGAGGGCGCGGCCCTCTTTCCCCAGGTATTTTTCCAGGCTCTCGCCGCCGATATACCCGGATGCCCGGTCCGTGGACTCCTTCAGCGTCAGCGTCCTGGGCAGCTTGCCCTTGGACACCAGCGTAACGGAAATAATCAGCAGGATCACCACGATAACGGCGATGATCCCCGTGAGGATCAGCCCCTGCTCCACCGTTTTGGCCGTGAGGAAAATATCCGCCACCAGGCAGACAAGGCCCAGCACGCCCGCCGCGCCGAAGCCCGGGTGACACATTTCCACGATCAGCAGCAGGACGCCCACGCAGAAGAGGATGATGGACAGAGCGGACAGCTCCGTCAGGAAGGTTAAGGCGTTCATAAGGATCAACTCCTTGTATTATAGAGTAGTAGTTTTTATAGCCCCTCTCCAAGGGCTGTGCTA
>CAMVOG010000121.1 GCA_947169005.1 uncultured Clostridia bacterium
AATGCCCCGCGGTGCGCCGATCCGACGGCGGGCGCCCAAAGGGCGCCCCTACGGGGACGCGTTTTGTCATTCCGCGCGCAGCGAAGAATCTTATGCGCAGCAGTGACGGAAACAAAGATCTTTCGACTCCGCTCAGGATGACAAATGAGGAGACGCGCCTGCAACTAAGTACTGAGTACTAAGCACTAAGCACTGAGTACTATGCACTATCGCACTAAGCACTAAGTACCAATCACCAACGTCATTCCCCATCACCCAAAGTTGCTGCCACCGATGTCGTCCCCCAGGTCGCAGGTGTACTGGAAGGCGATCACGTCCCCGGCCTCGGGGTAATACTGGCTGCAGCCGTAGTTGGGGAACCAGCCGTTCACGGCGTACATCCAGCCGGAGGAGCCGCCGCAGTCCATTTCGTAGAGGTTGCCGATGCCCTCGATGTAGACGGTGCCGTAGGCGGGGGCCTCGGAATATTCCAGGTGCAGGCCGCTGTCCCGGGCGGCGCGGCGCAGCAGGTCGAAGACGCTCTCGCCCTCCGTCAGCTCCAGCTCCGTGGGGGCGAGCATCCAGCCGTCCGCGGGGATCAGCTCGGTCTTGTCCGGGTCCAGCCAGTCCATATGGTCCAGCACCGTGGCGCAGAAGACGGAAAGAGTCACCGTGGTGGGCGCTTCGGGCGCGGGCTCCGGCTCCGCGGGCGCGGGGGGCTCCTCGGGAAGCGGCTGCGGGGCCTCCGTTTCCTCGGCGGCGTGGCCGGAGGAGACCTCCTCCTCCGGCTCCTGCCCGGCAGGGAGCGTCGGCTCCGCCTCGGGAGCGGGTTCCGTTTCTGCTTGGGGCTCTGTCTCCGGGGCGGGCTCCTCCGTCACGGGGTCTTCCTCTACGGGCACGGGGTCTTCCTCTACGGGCACGGGGTCTTCCTCTACGGGCGCGGGGTCTTCCTCTACGGGCGCGGGGTCTTCCTCTACGGGCGCGGGGGAGGGCTCCGCCTCCGCCTCGGCGGGCGGGGCGGCAGGCGTCTCCTCCGGGGCCGCTGCGGGCTCCGTTTCCGGGGGCTCCGTCTCCGGGGCGGCGGCCTCCGGGGCCGTTTCCTCCGCCGCCGTGTTCTCTCCCTGGGGGGCGGCCTCCTCCCGGGCGCTTACGCTCCAGCCCCGGTTGGCCGGGCTGCTCCCGCCGAAGTAAAAGGCGGCGGCCAGCGCCAGCACGATCACCACCGGCAGAATCACTTTCCATTTGTTCTTTTTAAACCACATCTTGCAAATCTTCCTCTGCTATTCTATCGTTCCGGCTTGCTGCAGTAAAGAGTAAAGCATATCCGCGATCTCCCAGCGGAGGATGGGCTGCTTCGGGCACAGCGCCCCCTCCGGTTTGAAGATCTCCTCCTCCACGCAGAAGGCCAGGGAGGGGAGGGCCCAGTCGGCAGCCTCGCCCGCGTCGGCGTAGACGCTGAGGGCGGCGGGGTCCCCGACGCCGGAGAAGCCGCAGAGCTTCGCGGCCCGGGCGATCATGGTGGCGGCCTCCTGGCGGGTGATGGTCCCATTGGGGTTGAAGGAAGCAGCGGAAACGCCGTTGACGATGCCCACGCGGCTGGCGGTGCCCACATAGGGGGCAAACCAGGCTGTATCGGGCACGTCCGCGAAGGCGTAGCTGCTTTTGGGCGAGAGGCCCAGGCCACGGACGATGATGGCGGCAAACTGGGCGCGGGTCATGCTCGCGTCCGGCTCAAAGAGGGCGTCCGTCATGCCGTGGATGATGGCCCGCTCCGCCAGGGCCTCGATAACCGCCTGGGCCGGGTGCCCGGCGATATCCGCAAAGCTCTTGCAGGGCCAGGTCACGGGCACGGGCGTTACCACGGCGGCCCGGGCGTCCAGCACGGAGCGCAGGGCGTAGACCCCGTCCAGCCCGGCGCGGAAGCGCTTCACTGCCGTCAGAGCCAGGGCCGCCTGCTGGGTCGCCATCAGATTGGAGCCCGTCTGCATGGTGTGGCGGAAGCTGCCGTCCTCCATGCGGTAGGAAAGCAGGGCGTTCAGAAGGGAAACGCCCCCATTGAAGCGGGGCTCCTCCGGCCCCAGGCCCAGGGCGCAGAGTGCCAGGATCACCTGGCAGGTGCTTTCGGCGTTCTCCACGTCCATGGAGCACCAGCTTCCGTTTTTGGTCCGGGCGGAGGCCAGCCAGTCCAGCCCCCGCTCCACGGCGGCGGCCACCCTGGGCTGGTCCCGGTAAGGGGCCAGGGCCTGGAGCGCCATGGCGGTGAGGTCCACGTCCGGGTCCTTGGAAAGGGCCCAGCCGCCGCTCTCCTGCTGCACCTCCAGGATGCGCTCCACGTAGAGCTGGCGGGTGGCCTGGGTGGCTCCCTCGGGAGCCTTGGGAACGTCGTAGCCCGCGCTGTCCAGGGCGATCAGCGCCCAGATGGGGCCGTTCACACCCTGGTAGGCGGTCTTTTCCGCGTCCGCCAGGGGGGCGGTGAGATCGTAGTCCGCGTAGTCCCGGGGGTCGATGCCCAGGGCCGTGAGGCTGAGGATCACCCGGGAGTTGTCGCTGTACTTGCGGGGGTGCAGCACGCCCTCCTTGGCGGTCACGGCGGCCTCCACCCGCTCCAGATAGGCGGAAAGGTAGTCCTCCGGCACGTCCCAGCCGCAGCGGAGCATGACGAAGGGCACCCAGTCCCCGCCGATGGCGTCCACCCCCGGGGCGGGCACGGTTTCGTACAGGTAGGCGCAGACGGCCTCCGCCGCCTCGTCCACCGTTACGCCGGCGGCCAGGGCCGCGGGGCAGAGGGCCAGCAGCAGCGCGGCGGCCAGCAGCAGGAAAAGCAGTTTCGTTTTCATAAGGGGGCCTCCGTTGGAAAGATTAAAGATTAAAGATTAAAGATTAAAGTTTAAAGCAGGCGCTCCTTAAACTTTAATCTTTACCCTTTAAACTCGCGCAAGGGGGCGCGCCTCTCGGCGCGTCCCCTTGCCGGAAAAAACTTACGCTTGACGATACAGGAAGGTCACGATGTGCGCGCGGGAGCAGAGGGTATCGGGAGCAAACTCCGTCTCGCTGACGCCCTTGGTCACGCCCTGCTCGGCGGCCCAGGCCACGGCGGGGGCGTAAGCCGCGTCGGCGGCCACATCGGTGAAGGGCTGGGCGGCGGAGGCGGCGGGAGAGCCCGCGGCCTTCCACAGCAGCTCCACGGCCAGGGCGCGGGTGCAGGGCTCCTCCGCCCGGAAGCTCTCGGCGGTCACGATGCCCTTCTCCAGGGCCCAGCGCAGGGCGGCGGCGTAGTAAGCGTCCTCAGCCACGCCCGCGGGCAGCTCGGCGGCAGCCTCGGGGCAGCCGGCGGCTCTGTGGGCGAAGGTGATGATCTCCGCCACGGTGCAGGTGGCGTCAGGATCGAAGAGGGTCTCGGTCTTGCCGGTGGTGACGCCCTTTTCCACGGCCCAGCTCACGGCCTTGAAGTACCAGGCGTTGGGGGCCACGTCCTCAAAGGCCTGCTCATACTTGAAGGTGATGGCATAGAGGGTGCTGCTGTTCCAGTTTTCGTCGTAGGGGGTCTGCACCTGGATGAAGTCGGGGGTGCCGTCAGCGTTGGCGTCCACCTTCACGGTGGTGGTGGCAAGGCCCTGGAACTCCTGGCCGTTGGCCAGAGCGCCGTCCAGATAGACGTTGCCGGGCATGTAGTTGTAGGCCAGGCGCTCCTCACCGAAGGCCAGGTCCACGGTCTCGGCGTCGTAGGGAATGGTGAAGGTGTAGACCACGACGGGGGCCGCAGGAGCCATGTCGTTCAGCTCAGCGTCCCAGGCATAGGGGGTATAGCCGCCCTTGGTGACGACGGGGGAGGCCAGGGGCTTGCCATCAATCAAAGCGTAGAAATCGCTGGGATCGGGATAGCGGAAGCTGATGGCGTAGAGGGTGGTGCTGTTCCAGTTCTCGTCGTAGGGGGTCTGGACCTGGATGAAGTCGGGGGTGCCGTCGGCGTTGGCGTCCACCTTCACGGTGAAGGAGCAGACGCCCTCAAACTCCTGGCCGTTGGCCAGGGCACCGTCCAGGTACTGGTTGCCGGGCATGTAGTTGTAGGCCAGCCGCTCCTCGGGGAAGGTGATGTTCACGGTCTCGGCGTCCAGGGGGATCTCCAGGTAGTACACGGGCACCGCGTCCACGGGGACCATGTCGTTCGCGGCAGCGTCCCAGGCGTAGGGAACGTAACCGGCGGGGTCAACCACGGGCTCGTCCAGAGCGCCGCTCTCCAGGGAGGCGGTGAACTCGGCGGCGGGATAGCGGAAGCTGATGGCGTAGAGAGTGGTGGAATTCCAGTTTTCATCATAGGGGGTCTGGACCTGGACGTAGTCCATGTACCCGTCCTTGTTGGCGTCGATCTTCACGGTGAAGAAGGACTTGCCCTCAAACTCGCCGCCGTTGGCGAGGGCGCCCTCCAGATAGACGTTGCCGGGCATGTAGTTATAGGCCAGGCGCTCGTCCTGGAAGCCCAGGTCCACGGTCTCGGTGCCGAAGGGCACGGTGAACACGAACACGGGCACCGGGTCGGCGGGGACCATCTCGCCGGAGGCGGCGTCATAGGCATAGGGGGTGTAGCCGCCCTGGAGAATGGCGGGGTCGTCCAGCAGCAGGCCGTCGATGGAAGCGCCGAAGGGGGCCTGCTCATAGATGAAGTGGATGGCGTACAGGGTGGTGCTGTTCCAGTTCTCGTCATAGGGGGTCTGGACCTGGAGGTAGTCGGGCTGCCCGTCCACGTTGGCGTCCACGGTCACGGTGAAGGAGCTGACGCCCTCAAACTCCTGGCCGTTGGCCAGCGCGCCCGCCAGGTAGACGTTGCCGGGCATGTAGTTGTAGGCCAGCCGCTCCTCGGTGAAGCTCACCTCCACGGTCTCGGCGCTGTAGGGCACGGTGACCTCGTAAACGGTCACGGCGTCCACGGGGACCATGTTGCCGCTGGCGGCGTCATAGGCATAGGGGACGTAGCCGCCCTCCACGGTGTTCGTCACGGCGAGTTCCACGCCGCGGGCCGTGACCTTGAAGGGCTGGGCCGCCTCATCCGCCAGGACCGCCGGGGCCAGGCAGAGAAGCATTGCGAGGACCAGGATCATGCTGAGAATGCGCTTTTTCAATGCAGGTTCCTCCTTGAAATAGTGTGTTGAAAGAAACGGCTGCGGCGCAAAAGTGCGCCGCAGCCGTCTGATTCCTGCGGAGTTCGCGGCCCGTGCCGCGTCGTCTGCTGCCAAGTCTCCTGACTTCGGGCGGTAGGGGAGGGGCCTCCCTGCGCCCGCCGCCCTACCTTCTCACGCAAAAGCGCAATGGCCGCCTTTCGGCGCGGGCCGCGGGCTCCCACCCATACAGTTTACGGGATCAAGTGCCGGATTCCCACCGGCTTCCTTCTGACCCGCAGCCAGCGAAGGCGGCGGGCGGCAGCAGAAGGGGGTGTTTTTCTCCCCATATCATAGCATAGACCGGGGAAATTGTCAATTTAAAAAGAAAGGGAGCAGGGAGCAGGGAACAAGGCAGCAGTGCGATAGTGCATTGTGCATAGTACTCAGTACTCAGGACTTAGGACTCAGGGCAGCAGGGCTCAGGGCACAGGGAACAGGGCTCAGGGCTCAGGCAACAGGGCACAGGGCACAGGGCACAGGGCTCAGGGCACAGGGCACAGGGCTCAGGGAACAGGGCACAGGGCTCAGGCAACAGGGTTCAGGGAGCAGGGCTCTGCTTATGCAACAGGGAACAGGGCAAACGTACCCTGTTCCCTGTTATCTGTTCCCTGTTATCTGTTGCCTGTAAAATCAGATGGCCTCGTCGATCGGCTCCTCGGCGGGGGCGTTGGGGTCCTTGATGTCAAAGTCCCGATACACGGCCAGGCCGGAGCCCGCGGGAATGAGCTTGCCGATGATGACGTTTTCCTTCAGGCCCACCAGGTGGTCCACCTTGCCCTTGATGGCGGCGTCGGTGAGCACCTTCGTGGTCTCCTGGAAGGAGGCGGCGGAGAGGAAGGAGTCCGTAGCCAGGGACGCCTTGGTGATACCCATCAGCATACGGGTGAACTCGGCCTCCCGCAGCTCGGTCTCCCCGGCGGCGATGCGCTCCCGGATGGCGCGGTTGGCGGCCTTGACCTCGGCCAGGTCCACGGTGGCGCCGCTCAGAAGCTCGGTGTCGCCCGCGTCGTCCACCTTCACCTTGCGCAGCATCTGGCGCACGATGACCTCGATGTGCTTGTTGTTGATATCCACGCCCTGCTGCTGGTAAACCTTCTGGACCTCCTGGATCAGATAGTTCTGGCAGGCCTCGATGCCGCGCACGCGCAGCACGTCGTGGGGGTTGGGGATACCGTCGGTAATGGCGACGCCCTGCTCCACCTTGTCGCCCGCCTTCACGCGGATGCCGGCGCCCAGGGTGGTCTGCACGGTGCGGGACTCGCCCTCGTCGTTGGTGATGATGATGTTGACGGTGTTCTTCTTGGCCTCCTCGATGCTGACGGTGCCGCTGATCTCGGCGAGCAGGCACATCTTCTTGGGCTTTCTGGCCTCGAAGAGCTCCTCAACACGGGGAAGACCCTGGGTGATGTCGTCGCCGGCGACGCCGCCGGTGTGGAAGGTACGCATGGTGAGCTGGGTGCCGGGCTCGCCGATGGACTGGGCCGCGATGACGCCGACGGCCTCGCCGGCGCTGACGGGCTCGCCCGTAGCCAGGTTGATGCCGTAGCACTTGGCGCAGACGCCGCGCTTGGCGTCGCAGTTCAGCACGCTGCGGACCCTGATCTCGTGGATGCCGCGCGCCTCCAGCTTCTTCGCGTCGCCGGAGACCAGCATGGTGTCCTTGTCGTAGAGGACCTCGCCGGTAGTGGGATCCACGATGTCCTCCAGGGGGAAGCGGCCGTGGATGGCGTCGGCAAAGCTCAGGAAGACCTGGCCCTTCTCGTCCACACCCTCCCGGGCCCAGACGCCCTCGGTGGTGCCGCAGTCGGGCTCGCGGATGATGGTCTCCTGGGAAACGTCAACCAGGCGGCGGGTCAGATAACCGGAGTCCGCGGTACGCAGAGCCGTATCGGCCAGGCCCTTGCGGGCGCCGCGGGAGGAGATGAAGTATTCCAGCACGGACAGGCCCTCGCGGAAGTTGGCCTTGATGGGGATCTCGATGGTCTTACCGGAGGTGTTGGCCATCAGGCCGCGCATACCGGCCAGCTGACGGATCTGGTTCATGCTGCCGCGGGCGCCGG
>CAMVOG010000122.1 GCA_947169005.1 uncultured Clostridia bacterium
TCACATCAATTGTAACACTACAAGTTTTTAGCTTTCGGCATGAAAAAAGGCTTGCATCTTTCGGCGGAATGGGGTATAATATTGGACGCTGAATAAATCCTGCCGCGCCCGGCGCATGGCAGGGTCGCACTAACCGGGGAGATAGCGGTGCCCTGTACCTGCAACCCGCTACAGCAGGGGTGAATTCCGGCCCCCGGTCTCGTAATGTGTTGTCAAGCACGTCATCGAAAGCGTTGAAGAAACGGTCCCGCGCAACGGGTCCCTGTGAACCATGTCAGGCGGGAGACCGAGCAGCATTAAGCAGGCGCATCCGTGTGCCGCGGGGAAGCTGTTTCCGAGCAGACGGTGACGCAGGCGGACATATTGCGTGTACCAAAGGTCGGTGTGCGACTCTGCGATGCGCCGGGCAGGCGCGTTTTATGGGCGGCGTCCATGAAACAACGAAGATCGAATAAAGGCGGGCGGCCGGAGGCCGCCCCTACGGAGGAGGCGCTTCCGTTGTATCAGGCTTTGTACCGCAAATGGCGGCCCCGCAGCTTTGCGGACGTGGTGGGCCAGCAGCATATCACCGACACGCTGAAAAGGCAGGTGCTGCTGGGTCGGCTTTCCCATGCCTATCTCTTCACCGGCACCCGCGGCACCGGAAAAACCACCTGCGCCCGGCTGCTGGCGATGGCCGTGAACTGCGAAAACCCCGTGGGGGGCGACCCCTGCGGCAAGTGCGCCTCCTGCCGGGGCATCGAGCAGGGCTCGGTGCTGGACGTGCTGGAGATCGACGCTGCCTCCAACAACGGCGTGGACAACATCCGCGCCCTGCGGGACGACGCGGTCTACACCCCCGCGGAGGTCAAGATGCGGGTGTACATCATCGACGAGGTGCATATGCTCTCCACCTCCGCCTTCAACGCCCTGCTGAAAATTTTGGAGGAGCCCCCCGAGCATCTGATGTTTATTCTGGCGACGACGGAGCTGCACAAGGTCCCCGCCACGATCCTTTCCCGCTGCCAGCGCTATTCCTTCAAGCGCATCTCTCCGGAGGATATCCGCGCCCGGCTGGAGCAGGTGGCCGCCGCCGAACAGATCGAGCTGACGGGAGAGGCCGCCGCCATGCTGGCTCAGTTGGCGGACGGCTCCATGCGGGACGCCCTGAGTCTGCTGGACCAATGCTCCGGCGATAAGGTGGACCGGGCCCGGGTGGTCAGCGCTATCGGCGTGGCGGACAACGAGGAGACTCTGCGGCTCTACGCCGCCATCCGGGGCCGGGACGGCAAAGCCGCCATGGAGACCCTGGACGAACTTTATCAGAACGGACGCAACGTCTCCGCTGTGCTGGACCGGCTCTCCGGCCTGTACCGGGACCTGCTGATGGTCCGGCTGGCTCCGGAGGGCGGCACGGCCCTGCTGAAAAGCGGCTTCGCCCCCGAGGAGCTGACGCGGCAGGCACAGGGCATGGAGATCCCCGCCCTGCTGGCGGGGCTGGAGATATTGGACGAGACGATTTCCGGTCTCCGGGGCAGCGCCTCCCGCCGCCTGGCGGCGGAGCTCTGCCTGCTGCGGCTCTGCGACTACTCCCCCGCCGAGGGGCTCACAGCCTTCGCCGTGCCCCAGGCGGTCTATGCCGCGCCGACGGCTCCCGCGTCCGCGCCACAGGCGGCAGCTCCCGCGCCAGTGGCTCCCGCGCCTGCGGAGGACGCGCCCGCGCCCGTTGCGGAAGCGCCCGTTCCCGAGGCGCCTGTGTACGCCAGCAGAGACGACTTCCCGCCCTATGCCCCGCCGGAGCCCTTCCGCGCTCCGAAAGCGCCCGCGCGGACCGATGAAACAGCTTCCCCCTCCCCCGCCCCGGCGGCGGAGACCGCGCTGAGCTGGGCGGCCATTCTGAAGCTGCTGAAAAAGCGGATGGACAGCTTTATCTACAATATCCTGGCGGACCCGGAGCAGACGGTGGCCCGGCTGCGCGGGCGGGAGGTACGGCTCCTGTGCAAGAGCCCCTTCAGTCTGACGCTGCTGGACGCGGACACCTGCGCAGCGGTGGCCCAGGCGGCGGCGGAGCTCTCCCCCGGCGGCTGGCGGGCCACGGCCCTGGAATACAGCGAGGAGGAGGCTGAGGCGGACAGCGCCCCCGCAGCGGTCCCCGCTCCCGCGCCGGAGCCCGCGGAGGAGCCCTCCCCCATGCCGGAGGCCCCGGCGGAGGCAGAGGAAAAGGCGGAAACGGAAAGTAAACTGGACCGGCTCATGCGCCGGTTTGACATCAAATACGACGAAGGAGAATAAGAGATATGGCAAAAGGTGGATTTCGCGGTGGCGCTTACGGCGGCGGCATGAACGCGAACATGATCAAGCAGGCCCAGAAGATGCAGCAGGACATGATGAAGATGCAGGCCGAGCTGGAGGAGAAGGAATACGAGGCCACCGCGGGCGGCGGCGTCGTGACGGCGAAGGTGAACGGCAAGAAGGAGCTCTGCGCCCTCACCATCGACCCCGAGGCCGTTGACCCGGAGGACGTGGAGATGCTGCAGGATATGGTGATCGCCGCGGTGAACGAGGCGCTGCGCAAGGCCGACGCCTCCGCCGCCGAGACCATGTCCAAGCTCACGGGCGGTCTCAACCTGGGCGGCCTGGGCTTCTGAGACACGCGGCATATGATAAACCGATAAAAGGGACGGTTTCTTTCCCTCCGCAGCGAGGTGAAGAAACCGTCCCTTTTTCATTCAGTTACGTGGAGCTCAATACCGCAGAGTCAGTATAGTGCGTCCGTTCTGCCGCCCGCCAGACGGCGGAAGAGCAGGAGCGCGTCCCGGCTGCTCACCTTCTCATCGCCATCCACGTCCGCTTGGGCGGGGTCCTTCACGGCGGCGGTGCTGCCGGAGGCGTAGGCAAAGAGGGCGTGGGCGTCAAGCAGATCCTTCGCGCCGTCGCCGTTCAGGTCGGGTACCGCGTCGCCGGCGCCGCCCAGGGTAACGGACGCGGTATACTCAAGGCCCGTATCGCTGCCGAATTCATCCGCCCGGTCCGGGTGCAGGCCAATGACCTCCCCGGTCATGCGCAGGGTATAAGTCTCCGCCGGGGCGTCGGGGGCCACGGTGTACACCGCCGTCCAGATAGGAGCGTTGACCTTGGCCAGGATGCCGTTGGCATAGCTGCTGTCCATCCACAGGACGTGGCCGGTGGCGGCGTCATTCTCCCAGGCGGAGGCGCCCGCCGGGCCGCCGGGCCGCAGCTCCGTCAAGCTCAGATAACCGCTGCTGTCCTTCACGTCAAAAAGCAGGTCCAGGCCGTAAAACCAGGTCCCCTCGTCCCCCTCGCCGTCGTCATAGAGATTCAGAAAGCTCAGCTCGACGGTCTGCCCAACCGCCTCGGCCCGCAGCGCATATTCCTCCGCCGCGGCCGACGCCGGACCAACCGACAAGCCCAGAGCCAGAAGCAGGCACAGAAGCCCGCAGCTTAATCTTTTCATCAGAACGCCTCCCATTTATACTAAAGTATTCGTATTTTTATCTTACCACAACTGTACCATTTTGTCAAAGAAAAGCGAAAGCTCTTGACAGAAACGAAAAATCCGCTATGATAAAGAAAAACGAAACGGAGGATCATCTAATGGCAAGCTATTCCTACAATACCCGGGGCGTCTGCGCCCGGCAGGTGGTTTTTGATCTTGAAAACGGGAAGCTGAACAACGTGAAGTTCATCGGCGGATGTCCCGGCAACACCAAGGCCATCGCCAAGCTCTTAGAGGGAGCCGACGCGAAGCGCACCGTGGACATTCTCAAGGGCAACGACTGCGGCGGCCGCGGCACCTCCTGCGCCGATCAGCTCGCCATCGCCGTGGAGCTGGCGATGGAGAAGGAAGGGGCCAGCGCCTGAGGACGCGACCCGGCAGGTGAATACGCAAAAAGGGGACGGCGCTTGCCGTCCCCTTTTGCGTATTCGGTTTTTCAGCTGTTCTTCGCCAGCCACTCGGCGCCGCAGCGGCTCGCCTCGTCGATGACGACGGCGCCATGCCGTCCTCAGAACGGCATTATTCTCTCATACCTTTGTTTTTTTCTCTCCCCAAACGTCTGATTCATTGGCCAGTCGTTTCTCTTTGGGACAAAAGCGGCAATAATTCTTTGCAAAAAGCCTCTAACGAATAGCCCGTGTACTCTTCCAGATAGCCTTGTTGAGTAAGAGCCAATAAAAAGTTATCTTTCGTAAGATAAGCACTG
This sequence comes from uncultured Clostridia bacterium, assembly GCA_947169005.1. GTDB lineage: Bacteria > Bacillota > Clostridia > Oscillospirales > Oscillospiraceae > RGIG6375. The sequence goes on from CAMVOG010000122.1 coordinate 4,203, forward strand.
CTATTCTTTGAACAGGAAAAAACCGTTTCGTCATATGCAAACAATTCATCTTCATCAGGCTTATTTATTAAACACAGATAGCGCTCACCAGTCTTGAAGGCTTCCAGAGAGCCGGCATAAAGCACGGAGCCAAAAAAGAGGTTGACTGTATCGCTTTCGGATAAACCAGCAGAGTCAAATAACACTTTTTCAATATGTGCCTGCAAATATTCGCAATCAACGGTATTAGAGAATGGAGCGGAGGGATCATCGACCGGAGAGGCGAACACCGGATTCGTAAAAGAGTCTCCCTCAACCTTTATTACAACGACCGCATCAATTAAATGTACGACACGGTCAATTTTGCTGCTCTCAGCCGAAGCCGCAGACTGTTCGTCATAAGGGTACTCTTGTCTCAGCGCGGAGATTTCTTCATCACTTAACCTTGGCCGCACGGAATCAGTGCCACAGGCAGATAGTAATATGAAACTGCTGATAATCAAAACGAGAGGAAAGAGTGTTTTTCTTCTTTTCATTATATGACTCGCCCACTTCTCAAAACGGAATAATCTGACTATATGAAAAAATGGCTGCTGTCATAGGCAATGACAGCAGCCACTTAATCTTACTCAGCTGTTCTTCGCCAGCCACTCGGCGCCGTAGCGGTTCGCCTCGTCGATGACGACGGGGGTGACCCAGGCGTTCAGGCACTCCAGGGAGCCGATGCAGGGCAGGAAGCAGCCGCCGGGAGCGTACTCGTCGATGGCGCGGCGCACCTCGGCGCGCACGGCCTCCTCCGTCACGTCCGCGTGGTCGATGAGGCCCTGGTCCAGGCCGCCCAGGAGCAGCAGCTTGCCATTGGTCTCCTTCTGGATGCGCTTGATATCGTTCTGGGGCAGGACGCCCTGCCACATATCCACGCCCAGGTCCACCAGATCGGGGGCAAAGTCCGTGGCATAGCAGTCGCAGTGATGCTGGATCATCACGCCGCGGGACTTGAGGTAGCCGTACATCTTTGCGTAATGGGGCTTCAGCAGCTTCTGGAACACGGAACGGGAGAAGAACTCCGCCGTCTTGCTGCCCCAGTCGTCATGGCTGTGGATGATATCGGGATGCAGATTGTCGATGAGCTGCTCAAAGACCTTGATCTTCCAGTCGGCATAGGCGCCGAAGAAGTCATACATGGCCTCGGGCTCCTCATACATATTCACGAGGCAGTCCTCAAAGGTCATGAGGCAGTGGGCACGCTCAAAGAGGCCGCGGAAGGAGGCCACCATGACGAACTCATTCTCCCGGTCAACCTGATCAATGGCGGCCTTCGCGTCGGACCAATCCAGATCGGAAGGGATCTCGGGGAAAACGACGTAATCCCGCCACTTGGTGATATCCTTGATGACCTGGTTTTCCTCGTTGACCATGGGGATGACGCCGGGGTCGCCGGGGAGATAGCGGTGCCACACACCCCAGTGGTCCTGCACGCGCTCACCCTGCATGAAGAGGATGTCCCAGATGGAAATGGGGTCCATGATGCAGTTGAACATGACCTTGGGGAAGGGATCGAAGCCATAGCCCATCCACTTGATGGGCTTCTCATTGTGCATAACGGAAAGGAATTTTTCTTTCTTGTTCATTCTGAATAGCACCTCCAACGGGTTAGTATTTGCGTACCATAGCACTTTAAAGGTATCATTTTCATGGCGGAATGTCAAGAAAAAGATTGACCGTTTAACAATTTTCGCCTATAAATACTCCCCGCCTCGGAAAAGAGGCGGGGAGCGGCGTTTTCTGATTACTTTTTGCCGGGCATGGGGGGCATGGGCTTGAAGAGGTTTTCCTTCTTGGCCTTGACCTCCTCCACGCTCCAGCCGTCGCCGTCGGCGAACATGGCGCTCTCGATGGAGGGGATGCAGTAGCGGCCGATGAACTTGCCCATGGTCATGAAGACCTGGCCCGTCACGTCCTTGGCGTCGTCGCCGCAGAGCCAGGCGATGAAGTCAGCAAAGGTCTCGGGGGCGGCGGTGCCGTCATAGCTGATGCCGGGGCCGTGGGAAATGGTGCTGTTCTCGCCCTCCAGGACGTTGTGGATCTCCATATCCACGCTGGCGCGGGTCTTGGCGGCGGGGGCGAAGGTATTGGCGGTGATGCCGTACTCCTTCAGCTCGGCAGCCAGGCCGTAGGTCAGGCCCACGACGCCCGCGTTGGCGGCGGTGTATTCGCACTGGCGCAGGTCGCCGCCCAGCCAGGCGGGAGAGGCGCAGTTGACGATGCGGCCCCAGCCCTGGTCGATCATATGCTGGACCGCGTGACGGATCACGTAGAAGTGGCCGGTAGGCTTGACGGTGTTCACGGAATCCCACATCTTGCGGGGCATCTCCTGCACGGGGCTGAAGCCGAAGGCAGAGGCCACGTTCACGATAATGTCGATATGGCCCCAGGTCTTGATGGCGCAGTCGGTGAGCTTGGCGGCGTCGTCAAAATCCGCGATGTTGGCGAAGCAGGCCACGGCCTCGCCGCCCGCGTCCCGGATCTCCTGGGCGGTGCGCTCGGCGTCGCCGTAATACTTGGCGTATTCCTTCATGCACCAGTCCTGCATCTCCTTGGTGAGACGGCTGAACTTCTCCTCATCCACGGGGATGACGCCGTTCCAGGGGGCGCGGTTATTGGTGACGACCTTGCAGCCCTGGGCCGCCAGGGCCTTGGCGATGGCACGGCCGATGCCCATGCCGGAGCCGGTGACGATGGCCACACGGTCCTTCAAATACTCTCCCATTGTCATGACCTCCTGTACTATTTTAAATATACTTTTTGCTTTTGAGCCGCGGTTTTGCCTGGGTCCATCATACCATGCCCGGGGCGTGAAGTCAATCGGAGGCCACTAAAAACTCTGGCAACGAAAAAGCTGTGCTCTTCGGACGGATTTACGCCCTGCCTTCCCCTGGGGGAAGGTGCCCCAGTGCGCACACTGGGGCGGATGAG
>CAMVOG010000123.1 GCA_947169005.1 uncultured Clostridia bacterium
GGTCCATGATGATGGCGTCGTAGCGGCGGCCCCGGCGGATCTCCCGCTCCACAAATTTCTGGCAATCGTCCACGATCCAGCGGATGGGCCGGTCAGACAGGCCCGAGGCGGCGGCGTTTTCCTTCGCCCAGGCCACCATGCCCTTCGCCGCGTCCACGTGGCAGACGGAGGCTCCCGTAGCGGCGGCGGCCAGGCTCGCGGCCCCCGTGTAGGCAAAGAGATTCAGCACGTTCAGCGGTCTCCCCGCCTTCCGCACCCGGTCCATGATGAAATCCCAGTTCACGGCCTGCTCGGGAAAAAGGCCCGTGTGCTTGAAGTTCATCAGCTTCACGTTGAACTTCAGCTCCCCGTAGGAGACCTGCCAGGCCTCGGGCACCCTGGCCCGGACCCACTTGCCCCCGCCGGAGCGGGAGCGGGCATACTCCGCGTCCGCCCTCTGCCAGCCGGGATCCGTCCGGGGCGTAGACCAGATGGCCTGGGGATCGGGCCGCCGCAGGGTATAGCTCCCCCAACGCTCCAGCTTTTCACCGTCAGAGCAGTCCAGCAGCTCAAAATCACGCCATTGATCGCTCAGCCACATGGCAGCCTCCGTTTCTCCGTCGTGCCGACAGACAGGGACATACAATAAGCCCTATTTTGAGATTATAGCACAGCATGGCCCTAATCGTCAATTATTATTTGAGTCTCTCGGCCAAGGGGGCAGGTTTTTCAGATCTTTCCCTCCAAGCCTTCCGAAAGCAAAATAATATCCGGCGTTGACGCGGCTTACGATTGTGTGGTAAACTATCCGCAGAGAGGTGACGCGCATGGATAACGAAAAAGAATTGAGCGCCGTGAATGAGGAGGCCCCTCTCTCCGGCTTCGCGCGCTTTGAGGACTGGCTGACCAACAGCTTCTGGTTTCACTATAAATGGTACTTTATTTTGGCCGTATTCGGCGTAACGGTGCTGATCCTGGCCCTGGTGGGCCTGGTCGGACAGGTGGAATACGACTGGCGGGTCGTCTATGCGCATTACGGACAGGAGGACCCGGCCGCCTGTAAGGAACTCAAATCGCTGCTGGAGGATGCTCTGCCCGAAACGGGGAAGAATCGGCGCGTGGACGTGGAGCTGATCGACCTGGCTTACGGCGGACCCGCCCCGGGGACAGGCTCCGGCGAATCGGCAGATCTGATGGCGGAAAACGGCGAATACCGGCTCTACGCCTTTCTGGAGGATCAAAACTGCTACCTCTATATTCTGGACGCGGATACCTTCAAGCGTTTCTCCGGCCTGGGCTATTTCTCCGACGGGCGTCCGCTGGGCTCCCTCCCCCGCTATTACGTGGCCACCAACGACGCGCAGGTCAAGCTGCTGAGCGCGAGCGATCCGGCATATTCGGACTATTCGCAGGATTTCCTGGATGACGTGAATCAGGAATACGCCCAGGAGCATGAGGAGCTGCTGGCCATCGCCCGGGAGACCGTCGGGAAGCTCGGCTGATCGGGCGGCAAATACAGAAGAAATATACCACATACAGAATGCGAGCGGGCGGCCGATTGGCCGCCCGCTCTATCAATCACTGCTTACGAAAAAGGGGGAAGGGGTTGGATTGGGGAGGGAATAGAGAAAAATGGAGAATGTGGAAGGGAGACGTAAGCAGGACCGACCGGAAAGGGAGCGCTGTCACTCGGTCCGCAGGGCAATGACGGGGTCCTTTTTCGCGGCGAGGCGGGAGGGGATCAGCCCGGCGATCATGGTGAGGATCACGCTGATGATGATGAGAATGACGGCTCCGGCAACAGGAAGCTCCGCGTTCAAGCTGCCGATGCCCGTCAGACTGTGGATGATGGCGTTGATGGGCAGGCAGAGCAGCAGAGTCACGACGATGCCGATGACGCCGGCGCAGAGGCCGACGATCAGGGTCTCAGCGTTGAAGACGCGGGAAATATCCTTCTTGGAGGCGCCGATGGAGCGGAGGATGCCGATCTCCTTGGTGCGCTCCAGAACGCTGATATAGGTGATGATGCCGATCATGATGGAGGAAACCACCAGAGAGATGGCCACGAAGGCGATCAGCACATAGGAAATGGCATTGATGATCGTCGTAATGGAGGACATCATCAGAGCCACGTAGTCCGTGTAGTGGATCTGCTCCTCCTCCCCCACGCCGGCGTTGTATTCCTCAATGATGCGGGAGATCTCGTCCTTGGCGGCGAAGGTGGAGGCAAAGAGGCTGATGGAGCTGGGCTGGGCCATATCCACGTAGCCCAGCTTTTTCAGATTCTCCTCATAGGTCGCGTCGGAATAGCTGACGGGCATATAGGCGTCATAGAGTGCGGCGTAATCTGCCGTGGTGAAGGGCTGGGCGTCGAACATGGCGGCAAGCTGGTCCGTGGTATAAGCGCCAAGCTCCGCCTGGGTCTGCTGGGCGTAAGCCGCCTTCACCTGCTCCGCGATGCCCTGGGCCACATAGGAAAACAGGGTCTCGTCGTCCATATTGGGCAGCATATTGGCGTATTCGGGATAACGCTCGCTGACCATTGCTTCAACGGTCTCACGGGTCATGCCCTGCATCTGCTGCTCCACAGCGGCGTTCACCGCCTCCTCCGTGGGCTGGGATAGCCAGGCCGTGATGATCTCCGCCTTGCGGGCGTTGGTGATCTTTCCAAAATACTGCTTGACCGCCTCGGCCTTTTCCTCGTCGGAGAGCTCCAGCCCCGCCTCGGAAAGGAAGGGCAGCCCGCTCAGTACGTCGGTGCCCGGGTCCTCAAGTTGGGCGCGGACAAGCGCGCTCTCCTCCCCTGCCCGGATCAGCTTTTCCTTGAGGGCGTAGGGATAGGCGATGGCGCCGGAGAGCATGCCGGAAACCGCGTCCTCCTTCTGGCGGAGGATGCCGCAAATGGTGAGCTGTGTGCCGTTATCAAAGAGGCTTTTCAGCCCCAGCTCCTCGGTGGAAATATCCACCCAGCTGCCGTCGGCGGTCTGCTGATACAGCTCAGAGGCCGCGACCAGGCTGAATCGCTTGCCCAGGATCTCCTCATAGCTCCAGCTCTCCAGGTTGGAGGTGTCTACCTTTTTGCCGCTGAAAATGGCGATCATGGTATCGTACATCTGGTCCGTCCGCTTGAGGCCCAGGGAATACAGCACCAGGTCGCTGACCTCGTTGCGCTCGTTGACGATCAGCACCAGCTCGTTCTCCTTGCTGGGCCAGGAGCCCGCCAGCACGTCATACTGCTCATAGTAGACGGGATTCAGCAGCTCCCCGTCCTCACCGGGCAGCAGCTCCTCCCAGATCTGCAGGCCGGAGCCGCTGAAGGAGCTGAAAATATTGATCATGCTGCCCGCCTCGGAGGTGGCCGCGTCCTGCCCGCCGGTCATGTTGGCGAAGAGGGCGTTCCAGAGGGCGGTGAAGTCGGATTTGATAACCTTCCCGTCCGGGTCCTCGGTAAAGACGTTCAGATCCAGGTCGTAGCTGTAGCGGACGGCGCTGAGGTTTTCCTTCAGCGTTGTCTCGGCCCCCTCGCCCGCCAGCTCCCGGTCCAGGAAGGCCTTGAAGGCGCCCAGGTCGTTCTTCTGCTTTTCCTGGGAATAAAGGCCGTTCATCATTTCATACATGATCGGGTTTGTATAGACCGCGTCCCGCTCGTGGGCATTTTCCGCCTGGCGACGCGCCCCCATGAGAGAGGTCATGCGGCTGGTAAGGTCCACAGTCTCGGCCTGGAGGGTGATGGGATAAGAGGACAGGGTATCCTCCTGCACGCGGTTGATATAATTGTTCACGCCAGTGGAGATGGAGAGGATCAGCGCTATGCCGATGATGCCGATGCTCCCGGCAAAGGCGGTGAGGAAGGTCCTCCCCTTCTTGGTCATCAGATTATTCAGAGAAAGAGACACGGCGGTGAAGAAGGACATGGCCTGCTTCTTCTCCCGCTTCGCGTCCTGGGCGGGCTTCGCCTGCTCCCGGCCGTCAAAGGGATTCGTGTCCCCGATGATCTCCCCGTCCAGGAGGCGGACGATGCGGCTGGAATAGCGCTCTGCCAGCTCCGGATTGTGGGTGACCATGATGACCAGGCGGTCCCGGGCCACCTCCTTGAGGATCTCCATGACCTGTACGCTGGTCTCCGTGTCCAGGGCGCCCGTAGGCTCATCCGCCAGAAGGATATCCGGGTCGTTCACCAGGGCGCGGGCAATGGCCACCCGCTGCATCTGCCCGCCGGACATCTGATTCGGCTTCTTTCTGAGCTGGTCCCCCAGACCGACGCGCTCCAGGGCCTCCTTCGCCCGGCGGCGGCGCTCGGTCTTGCTGACGCCGGAGAGGGTCAGCGCCAGCTCCACGTTGGAAAGCACCGTCTGATGCGGGATCAGATTATAGCTCTGAAACACGAAGCCCACGGAATGGTTGCGGTAGCGGTCCCAATCCCGATCCTTATAGTCCTTGGTGGAGCGTCCGTTGATGACCAGGTCCCCGGTGGTGTACTGGTCCAGGCCGCCGATGATGTTGAGCAAAGTGGTCTTTCCGCAGCCGGAGGGGCCCAGCACGGAAACGAATTCATTCTCGCGGAATTGGATGCTGACGCCCTTCAGCGCCTGAACGGTGCTGTCCCCAGCGGCGTAGGTCTTAACGATATCCTTTAAAACAAGCATATGCTGCCTCCATGATTCATTACCGAGCTATTATATAGGAGAAGAACGGGCAAATTATCAACAAACTGTGAACAATTCGGCTTGCGCGCAATTTATTTGCGCACTTCCATTTTTTTACTGGGCAAAGTCCGAAATCCTGTGCGTGAATTAAAGTTGAAATTGCGGCAGAAATAGTATAGAATAAGGAGCATCCCAAAGAGCGGAGGATCATTCATGCGGGACTTTACCAAAATCATCGTGACCCCCAAGGCGGAGCGGAGCCTGCGCGCCGGGCATCCCTGGGTCTACGACGGGGAGCTTACGGCTATAGAGGGTCTCTACGAAAACGGCGACGTCGTAGACGTTTTCAGCCAGAAAGACCGCTACTTAGGCAGCGGCTTTATCAACGACCACTCCCGCATCCGGGTGCGGCTTCTTTCCCGCAACGCCAATGACCGCTTCGACGAGGGCTTCTGGACCCGCCGCCTCCGCTATGCCCTGGACTACCGCCGGGCGGTGATGGGGCCGGAGGACTACGCCTGCTGCCGCCTCATCTTCGGGGAGGCGGACGGCCTGCCCGGGCTGACGGTGGACCGCTTCGGCCCCGTGCTGGTGGCCCAGGTGCTGAGCCTGGGCATCGAGCGGCGGAAGGAGCTGATCTTCAACACGCTGCTGGCGCTTTTGCGGGAGCAGGGCGAGGAGATCACGGCTCTCTATGAGCGCAGCGAGGCCTCCCTGCGGGACAAGGAGGGGCTGGAACGGAAAAAGGGCTTCTTCACTTACGTGGGGAGCGAGCCGCCCTCCGGCCACGTGGAGATCGTGGAAAACGGGCTGCGCATCGACGTAGACTACGTCGAGGGGCAGAAAACCGGCTGGTTCCTGGACCAGAAATACAACCGACTGGCTATCCGCCGCCTGGCGGAGGGCCGTCGGGTGCTGGACTGCTTCACCCACACGGGCGCCTTCGCCCTGAACGCGGCGGTGGCCGGGGCCGAAAGGGTCACGGCGGTGGACGTTTCCTCCGACGCTCTGGAGCAGGCAAAGCGCAACGCCGAACTGAACGGGCTCGGGGACCGAATCGACTTCGTGAAGGCGGACGTCTTCGACCTTTTGACGGAAAAGGCCAACGGAGGCAAGGGCGACTGGGATTTCATCATTCTGGACCCACCCGCTTTTACCAAGAGCAGCGGCACCGTGAAAAACGCCATCCGGGGCTATAAGGAGATCAATCTGAAGGCCATGAAGCTGCTGCCCCGGGGCGGATACCTCGCCACCTGCTCCTGCTCTCATTTCATGACGGACGAGCTCTTCCGGCAGATGCTGCGGGACGCGGCGGCGGACGCCGCAGTCTCCCTGCGGCAGATCGAGGCCAGGCAGCAGGCCCCGGACCATCCCATTCTCTGGAACGTGCCGGAGACGGAATATTTGAAATTCTACATCTTCCAGGTTGTATAGTAAAGGGGAAAAACGTATGGATAAGATTTTGACTTTACTCACGCAACGGGTCTCCGCCGCATTTGAGCGGGCGGGCTACGACCCCAGCTATGGCCGGGTGACGGTTTCCAACCGCCCGGATCTCTGTGAATACCAGTGCAACGGGGCCCTGCCCGCCACCAAGGTCTATCACAAGGCCCCCCTGCAGATCGCGGGGGACGTGGCCGCCGCCCTGGCGGGTGAGGCTGCCTTTGCCGAGGTACAGGCCGCCGCACCCGGCTTCCTCAACATGAAGGCGGACAGTGCCTGGCTGGCGGACTATCTGGAGCAGACCCGCCGGGCGGAGCGCTTCGGCATCCCCACGGACCCGAAGGCCGGAACCGTGGTGGTGGACTACGGCGGCCCCAATGTGGCCAAGCCCCTGCACATCGGCCATCTGCGCTCCGCCATCATCGGCGAGAGCGTCAAGCGCATCCAGCGCTTTTTCGGCAATGATACCATCGGAGACATCCACCTGGGCGACTGGGGCCTGCAGATGGGCCTCATCATTGCCGAGCTGCAGGAGCGGCAGCCGGCGCTCTGCTATTTTGACGAGAGCTTCTCCGGCCCCTACCCTGCCGAGCCCCCCTTCACCATCACGGACCTGGAGGAAATTTACCCCGCCGCCTCGGCCAAGGCCAAGGAGGACGCGGACTTTGCCGCCCGCGCCCACGACGCCACCTATCGCCTCCAGCAGGGCGAGCCCGGCCCCAGGGCCTTGTGGCAGCACATCATGGCCGTGTCCGTGGCGGACCTCAAAAAGAATTACGGCAAGCTGGGCGTCAGCTTTGAAAGCTGGCTCGGAGAGAGCGACGCCCAGCCCTATATCCCCCCCATGCTGGAGAAGATGACCGAGCTGGGCGTCTTGGTGGAGAGCGACGGAGCCAAGGTCATTGAGGTGAAGGAGGAGAGCGACACCAAGGAGGTGCCCCCCTGCATCATCATGAAGTCCGACGGGGCCACCCTCTACGCCACCACAGACCTGGCGACGATCTGGCAGCGGCAGCAGAGCTGGCAGCCCCAAAAGATCCTCTATGTGGTGGACAAGCGGCAGAGCCTGCACTTTGAGCAGGTCTTCCG
>CAMVOG010000124.1 GCA_947169005.1 uncultured Clostridia bacterium
TCCCGCTTATAAAGCAGGGGCTCCATGGGCGCGGGGCCCTCCAGGGCCGCCTCTCCCCGGCTCTCCCGCCCGTTCAGGCGCAGAAAGGTCCGGGCCAGCCGCCCGTCCCCGCTGAGACTGCTCTCGGCAAAGGCGGGACCGCCCCGGTCCTCCTCCACGTATACGGGCCGCTCGCCCGGAAAGCTCAGCAGCAGAAGCTGCTCCACGGCGTATTTATAGTCGTGGCCTCTCAGCAGCAGCTCCATTACGCTTCGACGGCCCGCTGCATATAGAAGTTGAAGCGGCGCTCCCGCTCCAGCGTCGTGGAATCCGCGTGGCCGGGGTAGACCTCGAAGTCCCCCTCCAGGCTGTAGAGCCGCTTGAGGGACTTCAGCAGGGTCTCCATGCTGCCGTCCTCAAAATCCGTGCGCCCGCAGGAATCCCGAAAGAGGGTGTCCCCGGTGAAAAGAGCGTCCTCGCAGCGCAGGGTGACGGAGCCGGCGGAGTGGCCCGGCGTCTCCATCACCGTGAAGGTGAGGTTCCCCACCTCCACGCTGTCCCCGTCCTTGTAGTACCAGACCTCGTCGGTATTCGCCACGTCGAACTTCATGTTCTTGTGGCTGCCCGTGAGGTTGGCGTCCTTTTTGTTGATATAGGTGGGGATATGCAGCTCCGCCCGGATGCTGGGCACGGCGGTGGTGTGGTCAAAGTGGCCGTGGGTCAGCAGGATGCAGACGGGCTTGAGCTTGTTCTCCCCGATATAGTTCAAGATGCGCCCGGACTCCGCGCCGGGGTCGATGATGGCGCAGCAGAGGGTCTTTTCGTCGGTGACGACATAGCAGTTGGTGGCAAGCTGCCCGACTTCAAAGGCTTTGATCAGCATTGGAAAGGATCCTTTCTTATCTCTTATCTCTTATCTCTTATCTTTTATCCCTTATCTTTTCCCTTACACGCCCGGTCTGCGGACCTCGGACACGCCGGGGATGACGCTGAGGCGGTTGATGGCGGCCTGGAGCTCGGCGCGGCTGTGTACGTCCATGCTCACGAAGGCCACGGCCCGGCCCGCCTCCAGCTCCCGGGCGTTGAGGCCCGTCAGCTTCACCTTGGCGGCGGACAGCACCGTCGCCACGTCCAGCACGAAGTTATCCCGGTTGCGGGCCTGGATGGTGAGGGCGGTGTTATAGGTCTCGGCCCCGATATCGCCCCAGGAGACGTTGATCCAGCGGTCGTCCTCGTCCCCGTGGACGCCGGAGTTGAGGTAGTTCTGACATTCCGCCCGGTGGACGGAAACGCCGAAGCCCTTGGTGATGAAGCCCACGATCTTGTCGCCTGGGACGGGGGTGCAGCAGCGGGCGAACTTGATGAGGCAGTTGTCCAGGTCCCCCACCACGACGCCCTTGACGCTGTTGGGCTTCTTTGGGGCGCGGCTCTGGATTCCCTGGGCGGCCTCCTGGGCCGCCTCCTCCTGCCGCCGCTGCTTCACGGCGCGGACGATTTCTTCCCGGAAGCGGTTCACGGCCCGCACGCTGGTGAGGCCGCCGTAGCCGATGGCGGCGTACATATCGTCGATATTGGAGAAGGACATTTTTTTCAGACAGGCCAGCAGGGTCTCCCCGTCCGGCATATCGTTGAGGCTCAGGTTGTTGCGCTTCATCTCCGCGTCGAAGCTGGCCTTGCCGTGGACGATGTTCTCTTCCCGCTTCTCCCGCTTGAACCACTGCTTGATCTTGCCCTTGGCCTGAGAGCTCTTGGCGATCTTCATCCAGTCGCGGCTGGGGCCGTTGGCGGAGGGGGAGGTCATGATCTCCACAATATCCCCGTTTTGCAGGATATAGTCGAAGGTGGCGATGCGGCCGTTCACCTTGGCCCCGGTCATGTGGTTGCCCACCTCCGTGTGGATGGAGTAGGCAAAGTCGATGGGCGTGGCGCCCGTGGGCAGGTTGATGACCTTGCCCTGGGGGGTGAAAACAAAGACCTCGTCGGCAAACATATCCACCTTGAGCCCGTGGAGGAAGTCGGCGGCGTCCGTCTCCTGCTGGGTCTCCAGCAGGCTTCTGATCCAGGCGAACTTCTCCTCGTCGCCGGATTCGGTGATGCCCTGCTTATACTTCCAGTGGGCCGCCACGCCGTACTCGGCGGTGCGGTGCATCTCCCAGGTACGGATCTGCACCTCGAAGGGGATGCCCTCCACGCCCACGACGGTGGTATGAAGGCTCTGATACATATTGGGCTTGGGGGTGGAGATATAATCCTTGAAACGGCCCGGCATGGGGCTGTACAGATCATGGATCTGGCCCAGGGCGTTGTAGCAGTCGCTGACCGTGTCCACGATGATGCGGAAGGCGCAGAGATCCAGCACCTCGCTGAACTCCTTGTTCTGGCTGTACATCTTGCGGTAGATGCTGTAGATGTGCTTCAGGCGGCTGAAGACCCGGCACTTGACCCCCACGGACTTCATGCGCTCCGTGATGGTCTCGGAAATGGTCTCCATGAACTGCTCCAGCTTTTCCTTGCGGCTGTCCAACTGGGAGGTGATCTCCGTATAGCCCAGGGGGTCCAGGTAGATAAGGGAGAGGTCCTCCAGCTCCCACTTGACCCGCTGCATGCCCAGGCGATGGGCGATGGGGGCGTAGATCTCCATGGTCTCCAGGGCCTTTTCCCGCTGCTTCTCGGCGGACTGGTAGTTCATGGTGCGCATATTGTGCAGCCGGTCCGCGATCTTGATGATGATGACGCGGATATCCTTGGCCATGGCCAGCAGCATCTTGCGCAGGTTCTCCACCTGCTCCTCTTCCTTGCTGGTGTAAACCACCCGCGTCAGCTTCGTGACGCCCTCCACCAGGTCCGCCACCTCGCGGCCGAAGCGCTTGGCGATATCCTCGTGGGTGACGGGGGTGTCCTCCACCGTGTCGTGGAGGAGGCAGGCGATGACGGAGTCCTCGTCCAGCTCCATATCCGCGATGATCTCCGCCGCGGCCAGGGGGTGGGTGATATAGGGGCTGCCGTCCTTGCGCTTCTGCTCCTTATGGGCCTCCCGCGCAAAGGTATAGGCGTCCCGGAGGCGCTCAAAATTCGCCCCGGGGTTGTATTTTCTGATTTTTTCCTCGATGCCCAGATATTGCTCTGTGATGGCGTCTTTTTCCATGCTCGTATCCATGCTTTTTCCTCCCACTCGGGCGTATCATTCACTCAGAGCCTGCAAAATACGCGAATCGCGCAGCTCCACCTTTTTCCCGGTGGAATCGGGATAAATGGAGATATTGTCCCCGCAGAGGTTCACCTCGCAGATGCCCAGCTCCTCAAAGACCCGCAGGCTGACGATGACCCGCCCGCAGGAATTGCCTGTTTTCTCCGCGATCTCGCTGACGATCTCCCGTCCGTTCCCGGCCAGGACCCCATGGCAGCCCGTGATGGTCCGCCAGACAGCGGCCAGGGCGGTCCTGTCGGGCTTCAGGGACCGCTTCTGCTCCACGGTGAGGCACTCGCCCTCAAAAAAGCGCAGGCAGAGGGCGGTGCTTGCGTCGTCCGGCACCTTGGAGGGGCGGGCGTCCTTCAAAAGGAGCTGCACGCTCCGCACGCCGCGGAATTCATTGATGCCGGCCTCAAAGGCCACGTCCGCCCGGTTGCCGGGCCGCAGCCCAAGCTCCCGCACGGTCTTGGAGAAGAAGACGCAGTCCACGCTCCGCCGGTCCCGGCTGACTCGCATTTTCAGATGCCTGTCGCCCCCGATGGGGGTGACGCTTTCCACCACCACGCCCCGCAGGCAGAGGGTCGGGGGCGGGTTGCCCGCGCCCCAGGGCTCGTTTTCGCTGAGACGCTCGATGTTCTCGATGGTCAGCAGCCCCAGGTATTCCAGCTCATAATCCACGGGGAGGATCAGCTTGTGCTCCGCCCCGGTCTTCTTCTGATAAAAGGCCCGGATGCGCTCCCGGAAGGCGGGGAGCTTCTCCACGTCGATATTCAGCCCCGCGGCCAGCTCGTGGCCGCCGTAGGAATCCAGCAGATCGGCGGAATCCTCCAGGGCCTCGAAGAGATTGAAGCCGAAGGCGCTGCGGCAGGAGCCGCGGCCCGCCCCCTCCGCCACGCTGATAACGATGGCGGGCACGCCGAACTTATCCGCCAGGCGGGAGGCCACGATGCCGGAAACCCCCTGGTGCCACTTGTCCGAGGCCAGGATGATGGGGCCGTCCACAGGGCCCTCGATCATGGCCAGGGCGTCCTCATAGACCTCGTTTTCCACGGCCCGGCGCTCGGTATTGAGCTGGCATAACTGATGAGCCAGGCTCTCGGCCTCCTCCGGCCGCTCGCTCATCAATAGATCAAAGGCCGTGTCCACGCTGCCCATGCGCCCGGCGGCGTTCAGCTTCGGCACCAGCACGAAGCTGATATTCACGCTGTTGAGCTTTTCCGGCTCCAGGCAGGTCTCCCGCAGCAGGGCGCGCAGACCCACCCGGCCCCGCCGTTTCAGGGCCGCGATGCCCCGGCGGACAATGGCCCGGTTTTCCCCCAGCATGGGCATGATGTCCGCGATGGTGCCCAGGGCGGCCAGGTCGCCGTATTCCTCCATAAGCCGTCCCACGGCGTCGGGGCCCTCCATGGCGCAGAGCAGCTTGAAGGCCACGCCCACGCCCGCCAGCCCCTTGAAGGGATAGGGGCAGTCCCGGCGGTGGGGGTCCACCACCGCGACGGCGGCGGGCAGCTCCGGCCCGCACTCATGATGGTCCGTCACCACCATGTCCATGCCCAGCTCCGCCGCCAGCGCCGCCTGCTCGCAGGCGGTCACGCCGCAGTCCACCGTGATGATGAGCTGCACGCCGTTGTCCTTGAACTGGCGCAGGGCCTTCTCGTTCACGCCGTAGTTTTCCGTCAGCCGCTCCGGGATATAGGGCTGGCAGAAAAGGCCCTTGGAGCGCAGATAATTGGTCATCAGACAGGTGGCACTGAGCCCGTCCACGTCATAATCGCCGTATACCGCCGTCCGCTCGCCCCGCTCGATGGCCAGGCGCAGGCGCTCCACGGCCTTGTCCATATCCTTCATCAAAAAGGGATCGGGCAGTATCTCCAGCCCGTCCCGCAGAAAATCTCTGACTGCCTCCGGCTCTGTGATCTCGCGGGCCGCAAAGAGCCGTGCCGCCAGGGGCGAATATCCCGCCTGCTCCAGCCGCGCCACCGCCGCCGGATCGAAGCCGTGTATCACCCATTCGTCAAACGCTCTGATAGGCCCACCCCCTTAATGCTGCCAACTACAAACTCTCCTCCCATTATTCTCTATAGTATGTTATTATAGCAAACTTCCGCGCTCTTGGCAACGGAAAATTATGAGGGCCTTGGGAGAGGATGGCAAAGCGCCCCGCCGGAATGCTCCGGCAGGGCGCTTGACGGTCTTGCTGATGGGTTTTTACTCGGCCTTGGGCTCCAGCATTTCCTTCTGGCGCAGGAGGTTGGCGTATTTCGCCATGGCCTCCTCCTCGGCCTTCTTGAAGAGCTTTTCCGCTCTGTCGGGGAAGGCGAGCTTCAGAGAGCTGTAGCGGACCTCGTTCATAATAAAGTCCTCATAGGGGGCGCTGGGGGCCTTGCTGTCCACGCTCAGGGGATTCTTGCCCTCGGCCACGGCCCGCGGGTCGAAGCGGAAGAGATTCCAGTAGCCCGCGGCCACGGCGGCCTTGGCGGTGGTCATGCTCTTGCCCATGCCGTTTCTGGAGCCGTGGTTGATGCAGGGGGCGTAGGCGATCACCAGGGAGGGCCCGTCGTAGCTCTCGGCCTCGCGGATGGCCTTGATGGCCTGGTTGTAATCCGCGCCCATGGCGATCTGCGCCACGTAGACGTAACCGTAGGAAATGGCGATCTGGGCCAGATCCTTCTTCTTCACCGCCTTGCCGGAGGCCGCGAACTGGGCCACCGCGCCGGTGGGGGTGGACTTGGAGGCCTGGCCGCCGGTGTTGGAATAGACCTCGGTATCAAAGACGAAGATGTTCACGTTCTCGCCGGAGGCGATGACGTGGTCCAGGCCGCCGTAGCCGATATCGTAGGCCCAGCCGTCGCCGCCGAAGCACCAGAAGGAGGGCTTCACCAGCAGGTCCGCGCCCGCCAGGATCTTCCGGACGATGGTGCAGGCCTCGCAGGGGCACTTCTTACCGTTCTTGAGCCAGCCCTCCTCGAAGGGCGTGCCCGTGAAGTCCCGGGCGTCCAGGAAGCGGCAGCGCTCCAGGAGCTTGTCGGAGGCGGCCTTGCTGGCCTCGGCATCGTCCTTGGCGGCGAGCCAGGCCTTGCAGAGCTCCACCAGCTCCTCGTCGGCGTACTCGATCTCGATCAGGCGCTCGATGGCCGCGGCGAGCGCGTTGCGGCGCTGGGTCACGCCATGGAGCATGCCCAGGCCGAACTCGGCGTTGTCCTCAAAGAGGGAGTTGGACCAGGCGGGTCCGCGGCCCTTGTCGTTGACGGTATAGGGGGTGCTGGGCGCGCTGCCGCCCCAGATGGAGGAGCAGCCCGTGGCGTTGGCGATATGCATCCGGTCGCCGAAGAGCTGGGTGATGAGCTTGGCGTAAGGCGTCTCGCCGCAGCCGGCGCAGGCGCCGGAGAACTCGAAGAGCGGCTTCTTGAACTGAGTGCCCTTGACGGTGCTGAGGGCGAAGGGCAGCTCCTTCTCGGGCATGGCCACCGCGTAGTCGAACTGGGCCTGGGTGGGCTCCATTTCCGCCAGCGGCTTCATCACGAGGGCCTTCTCCTTGGCGGGACACACGTTCACGCAGGAGCCGCAGCCCGTGCAGTCCAGCGGAGAGGCGATGATGGAGAGCTGATACGCCTCCGCGCCCTTGCCGTTGAGCTTGACCAGCTGGGTGCCCGCCGGGGCGGCGGCAGCCTCCTCCGCCGTGAAGGCGAAGGGACGGATGACCGCGTGGGGACAGACCAGGGCGCACTGGGTACACTGGATGCAGTTGGCGGGGATCCACTGGGGGACCTCCACGGCGATGCCGCGCTTCTCAAAGGCAGCGGAGCCCTGGGGCACCGCGCCGTCCGCCGTTTTGACAAAGGCGGAGACGGGCAGGGAGTCGCCCCGCATGTCGTTGACGGGGGTCATGATCTTATCCACAAAGTCCTTGAGCTCCACGCGCTTCGTCTCCGCGCCCGGGGCGGGCACGTCGGCGGCGGGGGTCTTCCAGC